>SPBW01000116.1 GCA_004525685.1 Candidatus Atribacteria bacterium | reverse complement strand
TGGAAGACAAACGGTTGGAAGCGCAGATCGGGCAAGAAGCTGCTGCCTGTGAAGAACGAAGACCTCTGGCGAGAGCTGGACGCGCTGAATGCACGTCACCGGGTGACGTTTCGTTGGGTCGAAGGCCATGCCGGACATCCAGACAATGAGCGCGCTGATGAGCTGGCTCGAAACGCCATTCCTCGATAATGGGACTTATCGTCTGCACGGCTGATCTATTCTCTGAGCATCTTGAACGCTTGAGATCGGCTGGGCACGAGGTGCGCGTCGTCGAACAGGGATCCTGCGCCTCTCTTGGCTCCATGCTATCGGATGCTGATGCCCTCATTTGCCTGCTAACCGATCGCATTGGATCAGATACGCTGAGCCAGGCTCGCAAACTTCGAATCATCGCCAATGTCGCTGTCGGGTATGAGAATATCGATTGTGCCGCTGCACAGGAGAAAGGCATTGTCGTATCCAACACACCCGATGTCCTGACGCAGTCAACGGCTGACCAAACGTTCGCACTGCTTCTTGCTGCCGCCCGACGCATTCCCGAAGCCGATAGCGCGATTCGCGGCGGCAAGTTCCCACGCTGGGGACTCCAACAACCGCTCACAGGCATCGACGTTCATGGAAAGACGCTCGGCATCGTGGGCATGGGCCGCATTGGCGCTGCCGTTGCGCGCCGAGGACGCCTTGGCTTTGGTATGTCGATTCTCTATGTTTCGCGAACACGCAAGAAGCAGCTTGAAGAAGAACTCGGTGCCGTCGCGGTCTCGTTTGAATGCTTGCTGGAGCAAAGCGACTTCGTGTGCATCCATGTCCCCTCGACCCCAGAAACGAAGGGGCTGATCGATGCATCGGCATTGGCTCGCATGAAGCCCTCAGCCATCTTGGTGAACGCGTCACGCGGGGCAGTCGTCGATGAGGCCGCTCTTGTGAACGCGCTTGATGAGAACATCATTGCTGGCGCTGGGCTCGATGTCTTTGAGCACGAGCCCGCTGTGCATCCAGGCCTACTCACTCACCGCAAGCATGTCGTACTCGCGCCTCATCTAGGCAGTGCTACGACAGATACGCGCCGAGCCATGGCAACCATCGCTATAGACAACGTGTTGGCCGTGCTTGCTGGTGAGCCACCGCTCACACCCGTAGCCTAGGAGTATCTCCATCTGCTCTTGAACGTCCGCTAGACCCCAATGACAGAACCTACCCTACCGCTGAGCGCGCAGGGGAAGCGCCCTGACTGATCCCCTAACCCATCATCTACAACTGAACAGAGAGTCTGAAGAGGGCAGCTCTTGCTGTGAACTAGCCTAAGAGCGGGGTTCCTGTTCTGATCGTCTCTGCGTTCTTTGCGCACTCTGCGGTGAATACCCTAGCGCCAGAACATCTCTCACCGCAGAGGCCGCGGAGCAAGCAGAGGAAGGCGTGTGAACAGAAGAGCGCCTGCTTCTGAGCTCACTCTGCGCGTGAATCCTACGTCTCCTAGAAGCAACCCAACTGACACGGTGCCACGCGAAGCTCCAGCGTCTCTGCCGCACAGGCAATCACCACGCGCGGCAAGCCATGTTCATTGGCAATGCGCCATAGCGCTTCACAAGGGACCTGGCCGTCCACATCGACGGCGCGTAGCGAGACTGTGACGTCGCCGGGGACTTCGCCCAACTCCTGAATGATCCCCTTCTGCCGGAACACGTCGTAGCCGAACAAGCCCAGTTGGCATCGCGAGATTCGAACACCAAGCCGGTCGGCTTCCTCTCCAACTTCAGCTGGCGTCCAAGCGTTTTCCTGTGCGATTCGAAAAGCAAATGCACAAGGCAGTTTGGCATCTCGTAGCGCGGACAGGACAGCGGATTCGATCGTTGACATCTTGCTCACCTCACTTGACGTTACCTCACAATACACGAGTTGCCAGCGTCGAACGAGCTTCGTGAATCGGATATGCTTCGGCCGAGGACGGGGGGTCGTACATGCTTCTGTGGATTGGATTCTCGTTGTCCATCGGCTTGCTCCTTCTCGTTTCCCGCCGCAATCTCGCTTTGGGTATGGGGATTGCCGCCCTCGCTCTGGCGTTGTTCACGCACTCCTTCGGATCATTCGCAGACGCCGTGTGGGTAACGCTCTCCGATCCTTCTGTGCTACTTCTGGCAGTAGTCGTCGGCGTCATCCCCCTCATCGGCGGTGCCATGGAGGCATCGGGGGAGATGGATCGGTTGGTTGCCAATCTTCGCATCGGGATTCGTCCATTTCTCGCCTTGGGGCCGGGCTTGCTTGGCATGCTTCCCATGCCGGGAGGCACGCTCCTTTCAGCTCCACTCGTTGAGCATGGAGCGGGTAGCCTAGCTCCCTCGGACATCAAGGCCGCAATCAATGTGTGGTTCCGTCACGTTCTGCTGCTTGTGTATCCACTCGGGCCGGCACTGATCGCCTCGGCGAGGATTGCCGACCTAGAGGTGTATGACGCCATTCCTTACCTGCTCCCTGCATTTGCGCTCACACTGCTCTTGGGTTACCTGTTCCTCTTGCGCAAAGTTCGGGGTACGTTGTCTCAAACGGGGGCGTTTTCCCTGGCCGGGCTCCTCGTGCCGCTTTCGATGATCCTCATTGCCCCGTCTCTCGACCTTGTGCTGAAACGTTCGATTGACCTTCCCTACGCCGAGCTGGGAACCGTCGTGGGCGTCCTTGTCAGCCTGTTTATGGCACTTGCCGTCGGCAAGATTCGATGGCCCCAATTCAAGGGCGTTGTTCGCAAGGCACGCCCATGGAAGTACATGTTGATCATCCTGGCCATGTTTGCGTTCCTGAATGTGTTCACAACATCAGGCGTGCCCGAGAGAATTGGAGCTCTGGCCTTGCCTCCTGTTGTGTTGTGTATCGTCATCGGCTCACTCTTGGGATTGATCACTGGACGAATCCAGGCCCCCATGTCGATTGTTGTGCCGATCTATGTCACTACGTACGGGGGCATGTCCGCGCCGGTATTTGCGCTCACCTACTTCGCGATCTTCCTGGGCTACATCTTGACGCCGATTCATCCCTGCATCTCGGTATCCCTGGAGTATTTCAAGACCACACTGGGAGCGTTTCTTGGGCGGATGGCCATTCCGACAGCTGTCGCGTTGGTTGTGACTGTACTGTTCAGCTTGCTCGTCTTCTCGTGAGCCATCGTGCGTGCCCGCAACAGCAGAACCGGCGTTCAGAACGCAACTAGGAGACCACATCGTTCGACGCGTTGCCCTGCACAAACAGTGTTTGCGTTGGATAGGCGAACTCAATGCCTCGCTGTGCGAATGCCCGCATGATGCCTAGGTTGATGGCCTGCTGAACATTCATGTAGACGGCATAGTCGGAAACAAGCACATAGTAGACAGTTTCTATCTGAAGCGCGAAGTCGCCAAGGGATTTGAAATGGCAACGGTCAAAACGAACATCTGGCTGGCACGAGACAATTCCCTCGATCAATACCGGAATCGCTTCGAGTTCTTCTGGCGTTGTCTGATAGGTCACGCCAACTGTGAACGCAATGCGCCGCTCGTACATGCGCCTGTAGTTGCGGACTCTGCTGGATAACAGATCGCTATTGGAGAAGATGATTTGCTCGCCAGTTAGGCTTCGAACCCGCGTCGTCTTCAGCCCAATCTTTTCAACATTCCCCATCTGCTCGCCGACAATGATGAAATCGCCAATTACAAACGGCCGATCGACAATGATCGATAGCGACGCGAACAAGTCGGATAGGATGTTCTGAACAGCCAGAGCGATCGCAATTCCGCCCACGCCCAGGGTGGCAATGAGCGTTGAGACATTGACGCCCAGGTTGTCGAGCGTCAAGAGGACAACGACAGTCCACAGAACGAGCTTGGCAACGAACCCAAGTGCAGCCAATGAGGTCGCCGCGGCTGCATCGTCATCAAGCTTTCGCCTGACACTCCGGTGAATCCAGAACGCGACAAAGGCGTTGCCCCATGTTCCCGCCTGAATGAGCGTGGCGATCACGAATATCGTACGCAACACGTCGTTGGCGACTTCAGGCAGAGAGAGGAACAAGGTCCCCGCATACAGCGAGACAACGAAGAGGAAGAGGAAGCGCGTCTTCTCAAGCAGGTCAACGACAAGATCATCGAACCGACCGGGTGTCACAACCACCACAGCACGTAGCTTGCGCACGGCAAAACGAAGAAGGATTCGACCGACGAATCCCACGAACAGCAACACGCCAAACGCTACCAGCCACTGCCACACCAGATTTCCTTGGAACTCGCTCATCAAGAAGTCCATGATCCCTCCAAAGCGCAATGATACCGTGTATGCCATCTGCGACCACTTTATCGCAACGGACAAGGGCGAAACGCCAAGCGCACCGCAGTGAGGGGAGAAGAGACCACATAATCGTGTTCCCGTTCCCAGACAAACAGTGACAGGTGTCCAATTGCTACGTCAGGAATAGGACAGCTGTCCCGCCGATGAGCTGGTAGCATGAACCCAATGAACAAGATCGAGGTATTGACACACGCATCGTCGCTGCACGACGAGGCGCAGTTACGCGCGCTTAAGACGACGTTGCTCGATGGCCTACGTGCAGTTGCCAGTTTCGAGATCGCGGAAGTCAAGAAGCCGTCCGGCGATTGCTTGGCCGTCGTGCTGGTTCTGACAGGTGGTGTCGAACGCGATGTGTTAAAGACGGTCGCTCAGCTTCCCGCTCCCTCAATTCTCGTCGCACATCCTGGCCATAACTCGCTACCGGCGTCGCTTGAGATTCTGGCACGCATTCGACGAGATGGCGGCAGCGGCCGCATTTTGTTTGGCGATGCCGCAGCGATTGTTCCCGAATTGCAGCTTGAGCTTGTTCTGGCATCTGCTTGGAAGGCACTTCGATTCAGCCGTGTTGGACTCATTGGAGAACCGTCGGAGTGGCTTGTCGCATCAGACGTTGATTCGGCGTTCCTCAAGGGACGCCTGGCCGTCGACTTGGTCACCGTCGACATCCAAGAATTGATGGATCACATTCGCACGGCAACGGTGTCGCGAAAGGAACTGGCCGCGTTCACGCGTGAGGCGAAAGCCATCATCGGCCCAAAGCCTGAAGACATCCGCGAAGCGATTACTGTATATCGAGGGTTACGCGCTTTGGTTGACGAGTATCGCCTGTCTGCCTGCAGTGTACGATGCTTCGACCTGGTCACTGACTTGCATACGACCGGCTGCTACGCCTTGTCGCGGCTGAATGATGAGGGAATTCCCGCAGGGTGTGAAGGCGATCTGCAGACGCTCTTCTCTCTGTACATCGCGTCGCTCTTGTCGGGGCAAGTTGCGTTCATGGGCAACATTGCGTCTGTCGATCCACAGGAGCGTGTCGTCGGGCTGGCACATTGCATGTGTCCCTTGTCGATGGCCATGCATTACACCGTCTATACGCACTTTGAATCCGATCTGGGCATCGGAATCTCCGGAACCTTCCCTGAGGGGGCCTATACCATGTTCCGTCTGGGAGGCGAGCGACTCGACCACCTCTTCGTTCGCGAAGGCAGCCTAGAGAACACGCAATTCCGCTCAGATCTATGCCGCACACAACTGCGCGTTCGAATGTCAGAGCCAATTGATGAACTCCTCCACTCACCACTAGGCAATCACCATATCTTGATTCCTGGACATCACCGCAAGGCGATTGAGAGGTTCTTCCAGCGACACCTGCAGCCCTAGAGCGTCCAACGCCTCAACAGCCCATAGGGCAAAAGCACAAAGCGAGCACCCACCATGAAGGCCGTGAAGAGTGGGCACGAGAATTGCCAAAGCGATGCTCAGGGCTGCCCAAAGACACACTCACGATCTCGACTCGTCAGATAGCTCCACATTGTCTGGTAGTCCCGCCCAAGAGAATCGCAAAGGAACTCGCAGAGTTCCCATTCGTATGAACAAGCCACCTCCCAAGAGAAATCGCTATACGATTTCTCTCAAGGAATGCGAAGCATTCCCGTTGCCATTGCCAGCCTCTCTGTGAAGCAATACCATGCCTAACAACCATAGGAGGTTCACTTGTCAGAACGAAAGATGCAGATTGCAGCGGATAACGAGACGCGCCGAGGCCACTACTCAAACCTCGCGTTGATTTCGCACCGCAAAGAAGAGTTCATCGTCGATTTCTTGATGATCGATCCGCAGACGCAATCTCCCAAGGGAGATCAGGCCATCTTGACCTCGCGTGTCATCGTCAATCCGGGACACATGAAACGTCTCTATCAAGCCATCGGCGAGAACATCCAGCGCTACGAAAAGAACTTCGGCAAGATCGTGCTGCCTCCGACATTGACCTAGAGGGACACAAGGGGCGAGTTCATGAACGAAGCGTTCCTCAACACATACCGTGACGACATTCGCGTGGGCCTGGCTCAAGCACTCCATGGAGAGGGCGAAACGCGCCAGATGCTGCGGTATCACGTCGGTCTAGAGACGGCCAATGGCAAACCGACCCATGCGCTGGGCAAGCTCCTCCGGCCCAGCCTGGTGTTGTTTGTGGCAACGGAACTGGGGGCAGATACGAGATCAGCTCTGCCCGCAGCGATCGCGCTGGAACTGCTCCACAACTTCTCGCTCATCCATGACGACATTGAGGATGCGGACACGAAGAGGCGCGGGCGCGCCACCGTCTGGTCTCTGATCGGCATTGCCAAGGCGATCAATGCTGGCGATCTGATGATCTCGCTGGCGCTGTTGGAGGCAACCAAGACCTCGCCCGAAGCGATCGAATGCTTGTTGGATGCCATGCGCGATCTTGTGGATGGCCAGGCCCTCGATCTGGAGTTCGAGTCCCGTTGGATCACCCCACCCGAATACCGCGCGATGATTCAGCTGAAGACCAGCGCCTTGTTTCGATGCGCGTTCGAGTTG
>SPBW01000097.1 GCA_004525685.1 Candidatus Atribacteria bacterium | reverse complement strand
TTCCTCTTGTCGGCGAGTTTCCACACCGCTAGAAGGCAGATCCTGTTTGCCGAGAGTGTAGCTTTCAATCGCAGACGCGAGGTGATAAGCTTGCTTCACCCAAGGAGGTTGAAATGCGGCTTCGTTCATTCGTTTGTCTTCTTCTCGTTCTAGCACTTGGCGTACTCTTCTCTGGTTGCGATAACACAGCTCCGGCAGATCCCACTGATGTGACACAGGTGACTGAGCCTACTGATTCAGTCGCTACATCAGATGCTGCGCCCGACGTCTCTCCGACCCCTTCGCAGCCTGTCGCTACATCAGATGCTGTCCCCGGCGTCTCGCCGACCCCTTCGCAGGCTGATACCGGAAGAGAGACGTTTGCGTCGGTGAATGGGTATCCGTTGTATCTCGATGATTTGGAGGCCGCCAAGAGCTCGATTCTGAATCAGTACGCACAGACATACGCCCAGTTTGGGATGAATTTCTCTGACATGCTCGGCGGAGCAGATGGCCTCATGCTTGAATTGGGAATCGAAGCGGATGCATTCCAGCAGCTCGTGCAGGTAGCGCTCACTCAGGCTGAAGCCGATTCGCGAGACATAGAGATTACTGCTGAGGAGACTCAAGCAGAGTTTGATTCGCAGTACGTTGAGTTCTTGGCTGCCCAAGGTTGGACCGAGGAGGACCTCTCGCTATATCTGGATCAACAGGGGCAAAACCTCGAATCATTCAAGGCAAGCGTCAAGGAGTACATTGCCAATCAACTGTTGGCCATGGAGGTACAGCACGCTGTTGCCGGCGAGTTCGACATCACTGACGAACAGATCGAAGCATACTTCGTCGAGAACGAGTCCGAATACAGCATCTCCGAGCAGATCCGTGCTTCTCACATTCTCGTGGAGACGCGAGAAGAGGCAGAGCAGATTGTGGCAGATTTGGCAAATGGCGCCGAATTTGCAGAGCTGGCGCGCGAACTCTCCACCGACCCTGGTAGCGGCGCCAATGGTGGCGATCTCAATTGGTTCGGACGAGGCGCCATGGTTGCCCCATTCGAGGAAGCTGCTTTTGCCCTCGAGGTTGGCGAACTGAGCGACATCGTAGAGACCGACTATGGTTTCCACGTCATCTTGCTCACGGATCACCAGGCTGCTTCCGTCCCAGAGCTCACAGATGTCATCGATCAGGTTCGCGAGGACCTAGAAGGCGAGCTCATCTATGAACGAGCCGTCGAGTGGTACACGGGCGTCTTGGCCACAGCCCAGTTCGACATCGCACGCCCGCTTCTGGCCGCCATCATCAAGCAAGCAGAGGACATCGAAGCCGCCATTGCTATACTGGAGAGGGCGCAAGCCGAGGGAACATCGGATGATCCGTATCTCCCATTCGTCCTGGGTACGTTCTACGGGCAGCAGTTGACTGCTGCGATCGATGAGCGAGACGCTGAGGGGCTTGATGCCGCGCAAATCGCCGAAATCGAGGCACGGATTGCCGAGTACCGCACGAAGGCGCTAGCCGCACTCCAAGCCGCCTTGGAGAATGTTGGTGAGGATGCTGGCATCCAGTCGAAGATTGACGGCATCGAGGCAGTCACCCTCGATACTGAAGAACCGTAGACATAGCCCATTCTGCGCGTCCGCAGTTGGGCGCATTGCAGCATGGACTGATCCCAATGGGGGAGAAGCCCAGCGCGGAACATTACTGCGCTGGGCTCTCGCTTTTGTTGGTTTCGCAAACCCTGCAAGCACGCTTGCTAGCCCGCTCTCATGCTGTCAATCTCTCGCAAAGTTCCCTGCTAGGGAGGGCTGCGCAGCCCAAGGAATCCGCATGACATAAGCCAGCTTTCTTTACCCGCATCTGTATCGTATCCTTGACGACGGTCAAGGAGGTTCCTCATGCGAGCAAATCTGTCGATGCTTCTCTTGCTTCTGGCGTCATTGATGCTATGTCTCACTGCGGGCTGCGACAGGAACGCAACCGGCCCTGCGGACATTTCATCCGATCAAGCTGTCCTGTCAGATTCTTCAGAGAAACCGGCTGATGCTGTAGCAGAGAACCCCGGGAACATCGTTGCACGCGTGAACGGCAATCCTATTCTCAGAGAGGATTTCGAGCGCGCTCAGGCACAGCTACTCCTACAATACCGAGATCTCTATTCCAAGCTAGGTCTTGACCTTGATGCACAGCTTGAAGGAGCACCAGGACGCCTGTTCGGACTTCGGATTGAAGACGAAGCGCTCAAATTGTCTATGACGCGTTCTCTGGTTTCGCAGGAGCTTGAACGGCGTGGTGCGCCAGTCGCTCAAGATGCGGTCGAGGCGGAGTTCCGGGAGACGTTCGACGCCTTCCTTGTATCCCTTGACATGTCCGAGCAGGAGCTGATCGAGGCGTTTGGCAAAGGAGAATTCTCGGGATACGCCACAGGCGGACTTACGTATGAGCAGTTCATTACGAATACCAAGCAGACGATACGGGATGATTTTGAGATTCAGGCAATTCTACCGTTCGTTGCAGAGTCAATAGAACCTTCTCAAGACGATCTCATTGCCTATTTCGAGGAGCATCGATCCGATTACGAAGCCATCGAGATGGTTCGCATATCGCACGTCCTCGTCGCAGACAGAGAGACTGCTGAACTGCTGCTCAAAGAACTGCATCGTGGCATCTTCATTGAAACGCTCGTTCGCGATTTCTCTCTGGACAAGGAGACCCTTGCTCAAGGTGGAGATCTTGGGTGGTTCACTCGAGGCCAACTGGTGCGGTCACTCGAAGATGTCGCTTTCGCCACACCTGAAGATGAGGCGGCAATTGCACAAACAAAACTTGGCTACCATCTCGTCCAAGTCACAGGCTATCAGCCTGAGGTGAAGCCTGAATACTCGGATGTGGCTGATCTTGTAGCAGAAGACTTCGCGGCCGAGACGGCAGATGCACACTTCAGCCAATGGAACACAAATGCCCACGCGACGGCAACGATCCTCATAGAAGATGAACTGCTCAGAGCGTACAACACCTTCGAAGAGGACGCTGACCGCGGTCTTCAAGCATTCTTGGATCTTCATGCTAGCGGCAAGGTGGATGATCCCTATCTTGGCTACATCATCGGGACGATCTACGACCTCAGGATGAGCAAGGCCCAGGCTGCGCAGGAGGCATTCAACTCCTACATGACTCTTACTCCAAGCATGCAAGACGAGGTGAACAGGCTCAATGCGGAGATTCGTCTTAATCGCGACAAGGCCATGGCCTTTTATCGCGAGTCGTTAGCGCTTCTCGGAAGCGATGCTCAGATTGAGGCCCGACTCGTGGTACTCGATCCCCTTCGCTAGTTTATTTGGGCAAGGCAGCAGTCGACGGCACAAGCAGATCCAACAAAGGTCTCTCGCGAGAGGGTCCTCTTTCTGGATCGCAGAGGGCATACCCTAGCGAACGCGACTCCTGAGCCTTGATGCTGCCCAGAGAACTGCGAAGTCCCCGACCATTCACAATGCGTGTTCAAGAGAATAGAATGCGTTGGTGATTCGCATGGCAAACATGGTTGTTCGCGACATGCAGGCAGATGACGAGTACTTCGTGGCAACCTGTTCGCATATCCACGATTCGAATGAGATCGATGCATGCGCTAGGGAGAGACGCCGTCAGTTCGAACTCATGAGAGCGCAGGGAGCCCTGTTCAAAGTCGCCACAGCAGGAGGCAAACATGCTGGGTTTGCCTACGGCGTGCCAATCGAACACTCGTCGTGGGGGCCACTCGGGCAGTCTCTGATGGTCATTCCCTGCCTCTATGTTCTACAAGATTCGACATCCCAAGGCGCAGGCAAAGCACTGCTTGCGTCCATCGAACAGGAAGCGCAAGCTGCTCGATTCCAAGGAACCGTTGTTGTGGCCTACAGAGACATTCCAGGAGCAGAGTGGTTCATGCCCGCCTCATTCTTCAAACTCCTGGGATACACGCCCGTCGGCGATCGAGGCCGAGAAACATTGCTGTGGAAACCGTTCTCACCAGAAGCCGTCCCTCCCCACTTCCTTCAACCTCACTTTGTGTTTGAGCCCATTGACGGAGTCGTGGTCGTCGATCTGTTCTGGAATGTGTTCTGTCTGACCAGCGTCATGGAGGCTCACCGAGTGCGCGCGGTTTGTGCAGAGTTCGAAGATCAAGTCGTGTTGAGGGAATTCCAGGCAGAGGATCGGGACGTGCTGTTGCAGCATCAGATCGCTCGCGGCATCTATATCAACGGAAAGGAGATCGGATGGGGGTACGAGGCTCCCAGAGACGGCATTCGACAAGCCATCGAGCAAGCGCTAGCTGCTATCGATCACTAGACTGCGTGTTCCTTCTCCTCGAGCTTGTCTTGTTGAAGAGATCTTCTGGCACACGCAAACAATGCGTTCAGACAACGAGGATACAGCCCGCCGGCTGAAACTGGCATACTGCTCGCGCAATGCCAGCCGTGCTCCTTCAAGCAGAGGCTGAAGATCAGCCAGCTCATACCCTCTCTGAACGTGTGTCTCCACGTCGCCATCTGGAAACCGAAACACGGTCCGAGCAAGTCGTGATGCCACTTCGTAGTGCAGTTTCTGCTTCAACACGCCGCCATCAATCTTCATGCTGAGTGTCTCGCCGTTGTGCGCCGAGTAGATCAACGGCCGGTTGAAGTCAAAGATGAACAGCCCGCCGCATCGCAACAGGGAGGAAACGGATCTAAACGTCTGCTCTACATCGTCAAGAACTGTCAGGTAGTTGAGTGAATCGAACAAACACAGGACCGCGTCGAATTGCGATCCCAGTGCGAATGCGCGCATGTCGGCGATCTCGAACTGAACCCCTGACACATGAGCGCCGCGTGACGACGCGACTTCGATCATCTCTGGCGAACGGTCAATCCCAAGGACAACATGACCCAGACGTGCAAGGTGTGTAGCAAGAATCCCAGTACCACAAGCCAGCTCAAGTAGCTTTCCCGAGACGATTCCATAGCTCGATAGGGTTTCGGACATGAATGACTGACACGACTCGGCAAAATCTCCCCACCCGATGTCATAGACTTGTGCCAGTTTCGAATACGGCTTCTGTTCCATCTCAGATCGACAATCTATCCTACTAGCACAGCCATGCCAACACGCAGACAGATCGCAAGTGCTACTCGAACAGCCGAAGCGCCTTGGCAGTCGGTGCCAACAGAGGCGTGGCGTGCGTGGCCAAGCCAAGCTCAGCACACAGTGCGCGCGTACGCTGATGGAGATCCTCTGCGTGGGGAGATGGACACGAGTAGTCATCGCCATACGCGGACTCATAGCGCGTGCGCAATCCAGGGAACGACTCGTCCAAGCGAGCATAGAAGTAGGCGCGTTGTCGGTCTCGCATGCTCAATCCAAACCAAGGGATGACAACTGTGGCTCCACATCGCGCGGCCTCCTCGATGATCGCAGAAACGTTCTCCCAAGAGTCCTCGATGAAGGGAAGACACGGCATAAGCGCTACACGCGTCTCAATGCCGGCATCTCTCAATCGCTTCATAGCACGAAAGCGAGCAGACGACGCAGGCGCACCCGGCTCGACGATCTTGGAGAGGGCATCATCCCATGCCGTGATAGAGAACGAGACTGCTGCAGACACACGCGAGATTCTCTTGAGTATGTCAATATCGCGTACGACGAGATCCGACTTGGTGATCACATGAACCCCAAATCCATACAGTGCGATCGTCTCAAGCACACGGCGAGTCAACTGCACAGTCTCTTCCAACGGCATGTAGGGATCGTTCATCGAACCCGTGCCAATGATGCCCTTCTTCCTCTTGCGCGACAGTTCTTTGTGAAGCAGGTCAACGCCATTGGCCTTAATCAGCACGTCCTGATCGAAGCGGTCGATGCCATAGCACTCACTCCGGGAGTCGCAATAGATGCAATGATGCTGGCATCCGCGATAGAGATTGAGGCCATAGTCCATGCCGAAGATGCTGTCAACCTCAGAAACACGGGCGATGAGCGTCTTGGCTTCGATTTCCTGGATCATGGCCCACATCCTAGTCTGATCGCACCGTCCGTGCGAAATAACCTCGACTCCTTGCTCTCCAATATGGTGTACAATCGCCCCGCCGAGGAGGGTAAAGGATCTCTACGATGAGAGGTGGACCACGTGAAGCATCGCTATAACCCGATACTCATCCTTGTTGGATTGATGTGTGTATTCGTTTTCGCCTCAGCAAATACTCCCCCTGTAGCGAGTTTCGATTTCCATTCTTCGGGAGATGGCTCACAGACGACGCTGATTCTCGATGCAACGCCATCGCATGATCCGGATGGAACGATCACATCCTATCAATGGCTATATGGAGACGGATACTCTGGCTCAGGCGCAACCAAGGCACATACTTTCCCTAGTGTATCCACATATACCGTCACACTGCTTGTCACCGACGACGGGGGAGCGTCTCACTTGACCTCGCAGACCATTGATCTGGCAGCGCCTGTTGCCCCCCTCGTTTCTCCTGCGCAGGATGTGGCACCAGCCTCGGCCAGCGCAGCCATCGCGATCCCCTACGACATTCCCATCGGCAATCGCGCAGGCGAGCGGGCTCCTGCATTTGCACTCCTCGATCAAGAAGGCCAGACCGTGACACTTTCCGACTTCCTCGGACACGTTGTGCTTGTCGAGTTCTGGTCGAGTTCCTGTTCTGCATGTCAGGCCGCCATGCCCCACGTTGAGGCGTTGCGCGAGGAGTTCGCAGATCGCGGACTCGTCGTCATTACCATCACGATCAATCGGAACGTCGATGGCGAGTGGCAGTACCTTGCGCAGAACGGCTTCACGCAATTCATCGCACTTCGCGAGCTCGATCCAGTCGCACGGCCCACCAAAGAAGCCTACGGGATCTCCGTGATCCCACATGCGTTCCTCATCGACCCGCGTGGCGTCATCTTCTACTCTGGGCACGTAAATTACGTTCGGTCCGACATGATCGAATCACTCTTTTAGTCGGCACATCGCATCAGCGCAGGAACTTCTTGGCAAGCGGCCACAACAAGCTCGCCTGGCCAGCCTAGAAAACGCACATCAGATCTTCATGCTTCGCTCATGGTCGATTGACACGCCCTCTCTACACTCGTTTCAGTTCAACCAGCCGAGGAGCCTGTCGGCTAATCACGCACCAGTGAGGGGATATCATCGTGATAGGATCTTTGGTTGGTTTGCAGCGCGTCGTACTGGCACTGGCCGCGCTACTGCTATCGCTCACGTTCTTCGCGCTGGCAGAGCCTGATTTGATCTCGCGCACCTACACATGGGACTACGCCGGGCGCACCTGGTCGCTAGAGTACGACTTCCCTTCGTATGCGTACCATCTTCAGGCGTCGCTCACTCGCACACTCGATTACACGAGCTACGGCGTCTATGTCAATGATCCCCGGGACGATGTCATCTTGGGCGATTTCGTGAGTCAACTAGAGAAGATTGCAGTCGGCCTCAACATATGGCAGCGACTGAATCTCGTGGTCGCCCTGGTGCAGTCGATTCCTTATGTCGGCGAGTCATGTGAGTATCCGCGGTATCCCTTGGAGATGTTGGTCGAGAGCCAAGGCGATTGTGAAGATGCTGCCATCCTCACCGCAGCATTAGTTCAACACATGGGGTTTGATGTCGTGTTGCTGGCATTTCTGGCTGAACATCACATGGCTGTTGGTATTCATGTCTTGCCGCCACAGCATGAGACGCTGCAAGCCTATGAATGGAGTGGGGATCTCTACTTCTACCTTGAGCCGACCAGTCCCGGATGGGAGATCGGACAGCGCCCAGCAATGTATCAGTCGCAACCGGCCATCATCGGACTGCCCCTGACTATCGCCTCAACCTCTAGATAGTTGATCGTTCTTCGCCTTGTTGGCTACACTGAGCAGGAGGTACTTCAGATGAACAGGACCCGTATTGCAGTGGCTATCACTCTGCTCGCAGCCGTATTCAGCTTGTTTGGGTGCTCACTCTTCAATGTCGAGATGGATCAATCGGACTCAAGCTCGATCCAAAGCCTGCGCGTCGGTGAACTGCTCATCGTGCGCTTGGCAGGCAATGCGACCACGGGATACGAGTGGGCCCGCGTCGAACCTCAAGCCTTTGACGGATCTCCCCTAGAGATCGTTCAAGAGGGCAACTACCAGGCCGATGCCTGCGGCCTCGTTGGCGCACCGGGAGAATTCATCTTCCGATATCGAGCCACGTCGCTGGGCACGATGAATCTCGTTTTCGAGTATCGCCAGCCGTGGGAGCCGGATCATCCGATTGAAACGGTCTCTGTAACAGTCTGGGTTCACTAGCACACTCACATCGGGTCGAGGAGCGTGGTTGGCATTGCGCGTCCGACCCGATATGCTTCTAGGCATCATGGATTCCCTTCTCTCCAACAAGCCGCTGATCGGCATGCTGCACTTGCA
>SPBW01000125.1 GCA_004525685.1 Candidatus Atribacteria bacterium | reverse complement strand
CGCACGATACAGCGCGCGCTCGACGAAGCCTATCCCGGAGACACGATTCTCATCGCAGGCGGTGTGTATCCCGAGTACGCAGAGACAGTCCGGCATGGTCAGCTGGACGCACCCATTGTCATTGCTGCGCTTGATGTGCCGTGCTGTGAAACTCGCGGGGGGCAAGTATCAGACAGGCCAGCATCTCTCAAAAGGGGGCGCCGGCACGGAGATCATGCCTGCGCCCCCAGAGAATGTACCTAGTCTGTGCCTCCCTCATCCGTGATCAGCAGGGTGTACGCAAACGATTCGTCGCCAAAGAAACTCTCCACGACGATATAATAAGTGCCCGCAGCCAACGTCTCCTCGATTCGGCTCCAGGTGCCATTGGCATCGTCATTCGATGCGATCTCCCACAGATCTACATCATAGATGGACAAGGTCGTATCGAATTCGTCAGCCAATCCGGCAGCGGGGCCTGTCTCAACAACAAGGGTGGCGTCCTCTGCGAGCACTAGCCGGAATGAATCGACATCGCCATCCACTCCGATGGTCGCCTCAATCATCAGCGCCTCCCCACCAGTCCATGTGATCGTCTCTGCCATCTCATCCGTATCATTGGGCTCCGTTTCAGCCACGAGGTTCATCGCAAGGGCGTTGACGCTCAATCGATAGGGAATAAGCACTGCGCCGTAGGTAGCCCTCTCAACGGCGATGTAGTAGTCGCCTGCATCAAGAGCCATCGCGATGCGACTCCAGGAGGAGGCACCGCCATTGTCGTTCTGTGCAAGACGATCTCCGTTCGCAGCATACAGGGTGATCAAGGTGTCGTAGTCTCCTGCATTGGATTGAGGGTCTGTGGCGATCTGGATGAGTGCTGACGAGCCAATCACGATCCTGAAGAAGTCAACGGTATCGCCCGATGCAAGCACGCCATCTGCACGCCGCGAGGCACTCCCCGGCGACTCGGATATCAGATCGATTGCCTGCGCCGATGTGTTGTTTGGTTCTGCGTCCATGACGAGGGTGATGGGCGTAATCGCAATCTCATAGTCATCGATACCTACGAGAGGGTAGTACGTCTCCTCTGCGCGAAGCACGAAGCGGTCGCCTGGCTCAGGGTGCGCAAGAAGCTGACTCCAGACCTCTTCCCCTGAGTCATCATCAAATAGGATCGGCATGTAGCGATCTTCGATATCGCTGAAACGGTACAGTGTGATCGCCGTGTCTCCGCCCATGCGCCCGCTTGTCTCTATCAGAAGGGCGTTGGCGTCTCCAGCCAGTCCATCCTGTGGCACATCGAAGCGGAAGAAGTCGGCATCGCCGACTGGCAGAAGCGATGCGGCGAGTCGAGTGGGCCCTTCGATGTACCCCAGGTCGTTTGACTCGATTACCCCATCATTGGACTCAACCTCCATCCCGTTAAAGACCACAAGAGAGTAGCTTTGTACTGCACTGTCGAGACTATCAACGCGTATCCGGTAGGCGCCTGGCACAAGCGGCACAGTCAGATATCCGCTTTGCGTGCTATCGATGTAGGTTTCGTCGTCGCCAAACAGAAGCGCACGAATGCTGCCATCTGATCCCGATCCTTCAGCCTGCAGCCGAACAGTCATGGCATCGCCAACGACGTCGAATGTGTACCAGTCGAGTTCGCCAGGGTAGGCCAACTCGCCCGACGCGAACAAGGTGGTGAATGGGTTTTCAAACGATCCGAGGACCGCTGTTTCAGCAACGACCATCAGCGAAAAGCCAAGTGCTACCAACATGGCAGTGATCCCGGCTGCTTTCAGCGTTCTATCTCTCATAACGACCTCCCAAGTGACCATGATTCTATCATCCAGCGAACCCAAGCATCGCTCCCACAGCAGGCAGTAGGGGAAGCAAGGCCATGCCGATGAACTCTGTCCAGCCCTCGGGTATGCCAATCGTCATCAAGATGGGCTCAGTGAAGGCACTGACAAAGCCTCCGGCCATGCCACCCAGGATGCTTCTTCCAGCATGACCTTCCGTATCCCACAGTTTCGCCGCAGTAAGGACACCCATTGCGGCTCCCAATCCGTCCAATATGGTCAAGCTCCCGATGACGAAGGCTGTCTTACCAAGGCGCGATTCGATCTGCGGCGCAACGTTGGCGATGGCCGAAACCGAAGCGACCACGCCTACGGATGCTCCCAGAATCGCCACGCCGCAACTGCCAAGTCGTGCCCCAAACGGCGAAGCCGCAAGGCCGGGACTGCTGCACAGCAGAAGCACAAGCAGTCCGACACACAGTGCTCTCATTTCGTCACACTCCTTCAAGTTTCGCGAACCCCAACGCTCCTGACTCTGTCAAGCCGGGATTCAATCTTGGTCTGGATTCGACGAGGATTGACCGAACATGTTCACGCCAATCGTCAGTTCTGCCCCGACCTCAGCCCTGATCCCATTAGCCCCTGCGCCAATCAGCCCGTAGGCATAGAAGGCGTTGGCTCGAAACTCCAAAATGGTGTCAAATCCGAAGCCAACTCCTGGGAAGACAGATGCTCTTGCCGTCGCTCCGACGCGCAAAGTCGCCGGGCTGTCCTGGAACACGGGAAGCACGGATCGAGCGCCGAGCGCAAGCAACCAATCAGCCACAAAGTCACTGCCAGGAAACGTCCAGGTAACACCGAGATCCGATTGTGCGATCAGGTCAAGAGCGCTGTTCCAACGCGTCTCCAAGTTCCACTCAGCCTGGACATCGAGCTGTCCATCTACCTCATGAGTCCAACCTCTGATCGGTTCCCATTGAGGTCCCCATCCAATCCGACTGCCCAATGCAATTTGAGGGCGCGCGGCGATGGCCCATACGGGAGGATGAAGCTCTAGCCATCCACCCGTGGCTGCTAATCCCCACGGCGCTAGCGACAGATCCAGCTCGACAAATGCAGACCACCAGTCAAAATCAATCCCCGTCTTCAGAGCTTGCGTTGCAGAGAATGCTGGCAGCAACGTTACGCTCATCTGCCCCTCCGTGAAGAAGGGATCGATGCGAAGCTCCGTACCTATGCCGGCAATGATGCCGCCGCCGGGAACTTCGGCTGACACACCGACAGCCCAGACAAGCTCGTCCGATGCGGCGTAGTAGAATTCATCGCGCGCGCCAAGAAGCGAATCAGAGCGAATGATCGTCCCTGGCGCATCCCCAAAGCCGACTGCGGCGGTGGCTGCGATTGACACCACCGCTGCAAGGATGACTGCGACTGCTTTAACCTTCTCCATGATACCCCCCTCGGACAAGCCAACGCTCTGACAGAATCTGTAGTGATAGCTGATCTAGTTCTAGCTCTTCTTGCCAATGAGAGCAAATCCGTTTAGGCTGGCTCAACAAGAAGGAGTGTGGGATGAGCAAGCTCGGAATCGTGTGTGTGGTCGGAATGCTGTTAGCAGTGGGCTCTATCGGCGGTGGGGCGCAGGAGGACTTCAGCTTGAGCGCTGAGTTTGGTGTTCGGGCGATTGCGGAATTGGCAGAGACGCAACTTCGTGGTCTGATCGATGCCATGCACGTTATGACAGCAACCGCCAACTTGCGCACCGGTGATTGGGACCAGATGGAGGGCCTTCTAGCACAGTTCGAGGAATCTGAGCTGTCCTACGATGCATGGTTTCTCCAGACCGACGGCAGCTATTACAAAGTGGGGACGGGGTTGGCGTCGGCCAATCTGTCGGACCGCGCCTACTTCGCACGCGTGATGGTCGGAGAAACAACGTTGGGCGATCTGGTTGTAAGTCGCTCCACGGGCCTCAAATCAATGGTTCTAACTGCCCCGATCATCAACGGTCCCAGCGTCATTGGCGCGCTGGGCGTGACGCTCTACTTGGATGGTTTTAGCGCCCTGCTCATCGACCAGCTTCAGCTGTCCGATGGAATGGGATTCTACGCCTATGATGAGGCGGATTCCGTCATCTGCGTACACGCCGACCCGCACCTACTGCTTGAGCCCCTTGCTTCCGCTGGAATCGCCATGGCTCCCGGAGGTCTACTGGTCTCGGATTACCTGGGATGGGTGTTCGTTCTGGGGACGGTCGAATAATCGAAAGCTCAGCAGTCGCGCGAAATGGGAATGCTCTATGAATCTCGGCTCAAGAGCATTCCCATTTCGCACTTCTAGCTCGATTAGAGCCTCACGAGAGATTCACACCCTCTTCATGATGGCGGAGTACCATCGCGTCCTGATGAGAAGACACTCGAGATGCGTTGCACTAGCAGCTATAGCCCTTGTTCTGACCGGATGCAGCCAACCGCTCCTTCCTGTGCCTGTGATTTCCGTTGACCATGATCGAGGCTACCCGCCTCTTGAGGTAACCTTCGATGCGTCGGGATCGCAAGGAGTCAAATCAAGCATCGTAGGTACGCAATGGGACTTTAGCGATGGCACGTCCGCCTCGACAGTCGCGGCCATTCACACGTTCTACGAACAAGGCGACTACCATGTGGTATTGACGGTGACAGACGCAGAGGGATTGACCGCATCGAATGCCATGACTATTCACGTGCTCAATCGCGTTCCTCATGCCGCTTTCCGTATCTCCCCATTTGGGGCACCGCGCGACTACCCTGTCCAGTTCGACGCATCGGAATCCTATGATCTCGATGGTGAAATCGTCACCTTTCACTGGGATTTTGGAGACGGAACTGTTGCTGAGGGGATGCATACTGAACACATCTTTCCCCAGCAGCAGACCGAGTATCTCGTTACGCTGACGGTTATCGATGACAGCGGTGCTGCCAACGCCTCCATTCGAATGGTCGCCGTGCTAGGCTGCGATACATGCGGGTAATCCACATGTGTATCTTGGCAACTCAGTGCGACTGAGTTGCCAGTTGCCCTACGGGCACTGGGTCGGGAAAATCTGTCCATGAACGCGATGGATCATGTGCGAGCCCTCGTAGAGAGAGTTGGGCCAAGGGGATCGGCAACTGCTGAAGAGAGAGAAGCAGCCTTCTATGCTCATCAGGTCCTGACAGATCTGGGCCTTCGTCCAGAGCTACAGACATTCCAGAGCGCGCGCTCGGCATGGCTACCGGCCGCCCTGTTCTGGAGCTTCATGCTTGCCTCGGGGTTCATCTTCCTCGGGGGAGGGCAACTGCGTGCCATCGTCGCTCTGATACTGGCAAGTATCGGGCTCGTCTCTGTCTTGCTTGAGCTTACATTTCGCTCCAATCTGCTTCGTTTCATGCTGCCCAAGGCAGAAGGCCAGAATGTCGCGGCACAAATCGAAGCTGAGTCGGATGCGCGGGAGCACGTCGTCTTGGCTGCGCATATAGATTCTCATCGCACACCCCTCGTCTTTTCGTCACCGACATGGGTGCGCTGGTTCGAGCGGCTGGTTCCTATTGGGATGGCGTTTGCCGTGGTGCTCATTGCTATCTTCGTTGTGGGCATCGTCGTGCCTATGCAGCTACTGCATGCTCTTGCGCTGGTGCCGATGATCGTGGCACTGGGCATGCTGATTCTGATGTTGCAGGCCGATTTCACAGCCTATGCGACTGGCGCCAATGACAATGCATCCGGCGTCGGCGTTGTCCTTCATCTCGCAGAGCAGCTTGCAGTGAACCCGCTCAGCCACACTCATGTCTGGATTGTGCTGACAGGATGTGAAGAGGTGGGATGCTACGGAGCTGACCATTTCATTCGCAAGCAGAAGCACGATCTAGGAAACGCTGCATGGATCACTGTCGACACTGTCGGGAGCCACTGCGGATCGCCCGTCTTCCTCAGCCAAGAGACGTTCCTTTCTAAAGCGCGCAGTGATCGTCGACTCCTGCAAATGATGCGGGAAATCAGCCAGCAACATCCTGATTGGGGGGCTCACGAGATCCGCATGAAGGGTGCCTACACAGACAGCGCGATCGCAGCCAAACACAAACTGCGCGTACTTACATTGGAGAGCCATCAGCCATCTGGAGGCCTCTCCCATTGGCATCGATCCACGGACAACATCCAGAACGTGTCCGCTGAATGCCTGCAGAACACCGAATCTTTGTTGTCCGAGCTTCTGCGAAGGATCGATGACGACGCATCTTCACACAACTAGAATCTCCCCTTCGATCTCCCTTGCCCTTCCATCTGCGCTTGGATTGCCCAGACACAGGCTTGGCATGATCTCTTGAATAGGCTAGCATCCATTCGGTGAAAAGGGGGACCCATGAATACTCACAAGATGAAGAGGGCAGTCCTGATCGTCGCGTTGGTCGCTGTAGCCGTTATTCCAGCGTTTCAGGCAAGCGCGG
>SPBW01000174.1 GCA_004525685.1 Candidatus Atribacteria bacterium | reverse complement strand
GTGTTGACGGTCGTACTCGGCAATGTGACCGTGCTTCCCGACTCACTGCTGCTGATCGATGACCCACCCAGCCCGTATGCTAGGAACGACAGCACTCCGAGCAACAGCAGCGTTGTATAGACAAACCGGCTCAATCCCTTACATCGTGTACCTGACACATTGCCTCCCTAGTTCAACCAATGGCTCCGCAAGAAGCTACCAGTTTCTACTGGTCGAATCCAGCTTGGGCGAAGGGGTTGCTCTCCATGGTCTAATTGAGAAGGTGCGCAAGATTCGAGCTCGGTAGGCGGGGATGTCCCTACCAGGTTGCCGGATCCTGCTTGAAGTACTGACACAGCGCGGAATAGAGATCGGCCTCACCGCGTTGTAGCTCGACGGGGTAGAGGAAGAAGGCTTCAGCGGCTACAGCGAAGAATTCGGATGGATTCTTTGCGCCGTAGGGTCGAAGGAGTGTCGGCTCATGCTGGCGCGTGGCCTGCGAGAGTCGCTCGTAGGCAGCAGACAGAGCCTCGGGCCAATGATGCCGCAGATCGCGGTCGGATAGGACGGGGGCGCCATTCATCACACCGCTTCCTGCGTCCAGCTGATGTGCGAACTCGTGCAGCACGACGCTTTGTGTGGCAGGCACTCGCGCCAAGTCCCTTCTGACATCCTGCCAAGCCAGAATCAGCGTCCCCGACGTCCACGACTCCCCTGCCCGGGTTTCGACAACGTCTAGGAGTACACCACGGTCTGTTTGTGTCTGTGTTTTGACCGCATAGGCTTCTGGATAGACGATGACGGTGATCAGTTTCGGGAAGTAGTCGGTTTCGCGATGCAGAAGTAATAAGGCAGCGTGCGCGCAGATGATGAGCTTTATCCCCTCTGTGACTTCGAGCCCTCCAGCGCCCTCGAAATGCTTCTCAGATAAGAGCACCTGTATGTGGCCGTGCAGCTCTTCGCGATCTGCGTCAGGCAGCCGACGGTACAAGGGGACGGCATTGTGCAACAGCTGTCTCCATGTCTCTGGAAACAACGTCTCTCGCATTCGCTCACGTCGCCGCTCTTTCGATTGGAACATCAACGCCTCCTGCAACTATCGTACAGCAGGATGCCACAGTGTGTCGTGCTGGATGATCGGCCGAGCAGGATCTGCACTCCAAGGCGGCGCATTTAGGAGCAGAACTTGTGTTCTGACATTATCGTGTGGTCTCGACGCGCACGGTCCAGAGGTTCCGATAGCACAAGCCTCACATAGTCGAATTGTCCCTCATCTGCGCATGTTTGACAGGTTCCGGCGGATTGGTTTAGGCTAGGTGCCTGGCGGTGGAGGAACGATCTGAAGACTATGTGGGCACAATCGGGAGGATGGAGATGAAACGATACGCAATATGGGCGTTTGCCTTGAGCTGCTGTCTGCTTGCAGCGGCAGGTGCATTTGCCAGCGGGTACGAGGATCCACGATGGGTGATTGAGAACGAGTGGACAGAGGAGATTTCGAGAGCCGCTGGCTTAGCGTTGGTCTCAGAGTTTCTGAGCGACTACACGCCAGATGAACTCCTGAGCCTCGCAGAGAACGGCACTACGCCAGGGAAGCGCTTGGCCGCAGAGCGTGCGTTGTTCTCCCTTGGCAGGGGGCTTACCGCGCTCATCGATCTGGACGATGACGTTTTGTTTGCCTTCATCGCCAAGGGAGACACCGACGCAGCGGATGCGTACGTCTTCAAACATCGTGTGCAGTATAGAACGCCGGAAGCTGCACTTGATGCGATTGAGGGAACGAGCAGTTCTGTGCTGCAGATCTCGATTGGAAAACTCCTTGGTGGCTTCTACGGCCCGGGATCACCCCTGGGGCAAAAGACAGAGGCCGAGTTGCGCGAGTTGGTCGTGAACGGCGCTACTGTAGGCGAGAGAATCGCGGCAACCACAGCCCTCACCACGTACTGGATCATTTACAGTGATTGGGCCGACGTCTCTTCTGAGATCACGAGGGTGTGTACGGAGATCTGGGCAATTAGCGGCGTTGCGCGGTGTCACGAGTTGGCACTGGCCTACCAGGGGTACTTGACCTACCTATTCAGCCTTTAGATCCCAAGGCTGTCTTGCATCGCTGCCAGGCACTGCCCATGTCACGGTCAGTGCCTGGTTCACGTGCGCTAGGTGCCGTCCGCCAAGAGCTCGGAGATATTCCACAGCTGGACGTAGGTTCTCTCCATCGGGCCACTCATCCATGTGGCAGTTGCGAGGAGCGTGCCGTCCGGGCTGAAGCGTACGTGATCGATCCGTGCCTCGTCGTAGTCCACATCTTCTGCGTCCGAGACGATAGTCTTTAGATCCAGCTGATGAATCTCGCGCTCTTCTGCAATGTTCCAGAAATGAATGGTGCCATCTTGTTGTGCAAGAGCCAGGACTTGGCCTGTGTGATCGATAGCGGACGACCACATGAAGCCAGGGATCCAAAACGTCTGGACAGGCTCGCCAAGAACACTCTCCCACAGCGAGACGCACGTTCTTACATCAACGGGGGCGTCTTCATTGCGGAGGATGGGCTCAAGTGACAAAAGGGATCCATCCTGAAGTGGTCGCACGATTCCCGGGAATACCCTGATGAGGCTCTGAGTTGCCACATTCCAGGCGCCAGTGATTGCATTGCCGCTGTAGGGGATGCCCAGTGCGAATGCAAAGGTGTCGTCGTGGCTGAAGCCGAGGGGAATGACAGTGAGTTGAGCGCTGAACTCAGACATCGAGAAGAGCAATTGACCTGTTTCCGTACTCCATACAGCTACTTCGCCTGGCTCA
Organism: Candidatus Atribacteria bacterium; assembly: GCA_004525685.1. GTDB lineage: Bacteria > Bipolaricaulota > Bipolaricaulia > UBA7950 > UBA9294 > SPBW01. The sequence continues at coordinate 1,750 of SPBW01000174.1, read as the reverse complement.
TCTTGTGTGGCTATTTGCCCGCCATCTTGACTGAACACGGCGTAGTACTGAGTTGGGAAGGTTCCCGTTGCCTCTCCTGTTTCGGTACTGAATATCAGCACGTTTCCATCTGTCATGGAACAAGCCACGGATGTTCCGTCAGCGTTGAATGCGGGGCTCCCGGTGAACTCTATCCATGCTGATGGCGGCGTGAGTGAGACGATCGTTTCTCCTGACTCTGTATCCACAATGGCAAGCTTCCGGCGAGATCTTAGTGCAAGCTGCTCCAAATCTTCGCTGAACTGCACATCGCTCCAGTACCCTTCAAGCACTGTGAGTACCGTGAATGGCGCCTCAGGAGGGTAGCTTGTTCCCGTGTCCCACGTTTGCGCTGCCGCACCGGGCACGCCAATGATGACGATCAACAGGAAAAGCAGCAGTGGCTGTCGCATAAAGCATCTCCTTACATGCTCGTATAGATTATGCACAACAAGGATACGGGCACATGATACCAGAATCAAGGTGTCGGACGCGTCGCTCAACACAACGCGGCATGACTGCGGGAGGGGCGCCGTCAGCATGCCCTGGAGTGGATCAGTCCATGTCTGTAGTGGGCGATGATCGTTGTGTCTTGGGACAGTTCGAGAATGAAGAAGTGATTACCGTTTGACAGCGTGATATCTAGCTCTGCGGAATCCTCACCTGGCGCAATCCCTTGATCGAAGCGCCTCGCCTCTCCCTCGTACGCCACCTCATGCCTTGCCTGGAAACCGACCTTCTGCATCTCGAAGTACGGGTTTTTGGGCGCGAGGTTTGTGACGGTGCTTGCTTGCAGCAGACGTTCTGAAGCTTGTAAGCTGTTGTACTTCCTGCACAGTTGGGGCTTTTGTAGCCTACGCCTTTTCGCAGGAAGCGACGCCCTGACACGGCGATCCAAGGAGGAGAAACCACATGATTTTGGCGACCGGATAGCACGGACCGAGAGGCCGGTGTCGGACGCGTTGTGGTTCTTCTCAGGGATATCCCCTGACCTTCTATCTTGATACGGTGACGTTTGCCGCGCCTTCATGACCGCCTGCCGGTTCCGCTTTCTCGGGATAGCAGATAGATTGGCGAACGCACCGAGATGGAGGCTACCGTATATCAACTTCAATGATCGCGCAGAATCGACGATGATGCCTCAGGGTGCCTGCGTCCATGAGAGCGGGCCCTGCGAGGCAATATGCAGCTCGTTCCAAGAATCACGTGAGGAGACTCATGAAGATACGAGACTATGAAGATGTAGATGCACCAACGGTCGGGCGCCTGATTGCTGAGACCTTCCGCAAGTACAACTTGTCGCACGCCGATCCCGAAGAGCAAGAACGCCTGTTGGGACCCTTCCGCAACGCCTTCTCCGATGATCCGGCGCACCGAGAGGGCATTCGTAACATCCTGCGATCGCCCATGCTCTATGTTGCTGAAGAAGGCGATGAGATTGGCGGCGTTCTTCGCGGACGAGAAAACGTGCTCGCCAGCTTATTTGTGCGAGGCGATCACCGCGGCAAGGGGATCTGGCGCAAGCTGGTGGAGCACTTTGAACGCGAGTCGCGCGCGCAGGGCGTCACATGGATTCGCGTCGCCTCAAGCCTGTTTGCTGTTTCGTTCTACCAGGCCATGGGCTACAAGAAAACAACGGGCATTCGGCCCTGCCCCACGTTTGACGGGACTGACTTCAAGCAGCAGCCCATGCGCAAGGATTTCAAGTAGCTGGTGCAGACCGAGCGAGTAT
>SPBW01000103.1 GCA_004525685.1 Candidatus Atribacteria bacterium | reverse complement strand
TCCTCCTTGGTTCCTCATCTAGAAGACCGCGAACGAAGCCTGCCAATGCGTTCTTCGTTCCTTAGAGTGCCAACACGACAACGTATAGGGTAATTGAAGCGAACGGTCAAGTTTTTTCCATGATATTTGCAGATCATCTGAAGCATGACTTATAAACGGATACTATTACATACATGGCATCCTTCTTGTCGCTTCGCTAAGATTCCGATGATGGGCACGCAGCATCTGAAGATCTGCCCTCGCATGCTGTATGTGTCTTCTCAAGACCTCCCTGATTGGCTTCTCATGCTTGTGATCGATCAGGTAATGCCGTTTGAGACGCCATTCCCCTGATTTGACTTCGCTTCGGCGCAGCGATAAAGTTACCCGCAGATTGAGGACGAGGTGCAACAGTGAGAGAGTACGAAATCGTATATGTAATCCGCCCAGATCTGTCAGACGAGGATCGAGCGGCCAAGATTGAGCGCATACACTCCCTGATCACTGAAAACGGTGGTCAGATGGGGAAGGTTGAGGATTGGGGCAAGCGCGTGCTGGCCTACGAGATTAAACATTACACAGACGGCTACTACGGACTTGCCGAGTTCCAGCTCGCTCCGGAGAATGTAAGGACGATTGAAGAGCGCCTGAATATTGACGAAGAGATTCTTCGATATCAGACAATTTCACGCGCGTAACGTGGAGAGACTATGGCAGCCAGCCTAAACCGTGTCATCCTGATTGGCAACTTGACTGCTGATCCTGAACTTCGGTACACGCCAAGCGGCACGGCTCGCACAAAATTCTCCATTGCCGTCAATCGCCAGTACAAGAATCCGTCAGGACAATTGCAGGAAGAGACAACGTTCGTGCCCATTGTCACCTGGGGCTCCCAGGCTGAGAATTGCGCGAACTACCTAAGCAAAGGCCGCTCAGTAGCCATTGAGGGCCGTCTTCGCATTGATTCATTCGACAACGCAGAAGGCGAGCGCAAGAAGATCGTCGAGGTCGTTGCTTCAACCGTGCAGTTTCTCGGTGGCAGTCCTCGATCAGGCGACGCGCCCGCCCAACGCGGAGTGCCCGCTCCAGAACCAGAATTGGATGCAGGCGCAATGGAGGAGGTTCCATTCTAAGTTATGTTCCATCGTAGAAAGCGAAAATGCAGAGTATGTGAGCAGAAGCTCACACTCGACTATAAGCGGCCCGCAGAGCTGAAGCAGTTCATGAATCGTTTGGGGAAGATTCTTCCCAAACGGGCGACTCGCTTGTGCGCGAAACATCAGCGCAGACTGGGCGTCCAGATCAATCGTGCTCGCAAAATCGCCCTTCTCCCCTACGTCGGAGAGCGCGAGCCCATGAAGCTGCGCCGGTAACTGGGCAGATACCTACGCAATTGAACGATTCGCCTCAACGAAGTCATTCCGTTGGGGCGATCTTCTTGGATGAGCAATCTCGTCACTCCCCTTTTGGAAGAGGCCACTCCATAATGGAGCCATCATGAAGCGTGCCGGAGCCGTCATCTTCCATCCCGCTGCTGGGGAATCCGAGCTAGAGCAAATGGTCTCTTCGGCGCGTGAGGCATCAGCAGGCGATCTCGTGGCGTCGTTGAGGCCTCTTGTGGCCGCTGTGATCGTTGTCTGTTCTCCAGATACCGCAGCCGCATTCGACGCCTTGGGAGCAGACGTTCTACCCATCGCTGATCCTGACGAGTTCCATTTTGGCGATACGCTGAAGCGGGTGATTCGCGAGCACGCGTTGGATTCTGCCATCTACTTCGGTAGTGGCAGTGGAACCCTCCTATCACCGGATCAGCTGGAGACACTCGTTCGCTTCGCGCAACGCTCTCAGCCCTGCGCGTTGTTCAACAACTTCTATTCATGCGATTTCGCCGTGTTCTCGGATGCGCCGTCTCTCCTTGGGCTTGCGCTTCCCCATACAGACAATGCGATGGGCTTCCTCCTCGCGGATTCAGGAATCGACTGCTATAGCCTGCCACGGTTGCTTGAGACTCAATTCGATCTGGACACTCCAATCGACCTATTGCTGCTGAAGACGGCCGATCGAGGAGGACCTATCCTTCGAGGTGTCCTCGATCAGTGCCCGCTGCATCACCCAAGTCTGCAGGCCGTCAGCGCTCAGCTCATCGAGCGGACATCGCTTGTGTACTTGGTGGGGCGGGTCAGTCCTGCTACATGGCAGGCATTCGAACAGCAAGTCGCCTGCAGAACGGCGGGGATGATTGAAGGTCGCGGCATGAAGGCCTATGCCGACAGGCAGCCGCCTGTTCTGTCGAATCTCTTCCGAGAGAAGGGATTTGGCGATTTCTTTTCCGCACTAGAGGACTCCGCCGAAGCCGCCATCATCGACTCGCGCCCATTGCTTGCGCTAGGGGGCACTCTCCCCTCTGCACAAGAGCGATTCTCAAGCGACTTGTATCGAATCTCGGAACTTCAAGACCCCATCTGGTCGGAATTCACGCAACAGGCACTGGACTGCTCTATCCCGATTCTGTTGGGAGGCCACTCCTTGGTCAGCGGCGGATTGCATCTGCTTTCCGAAATCTGCTGGAAAGGACGAAACCTTCCCCGTAGACTTCATCCCGACCCGTACGAAGGAGAAGGATTCCAGCATGAGCCATTATCCGGATAAGCAAATAGTTGACGTCGATCCTCAAACAGCCGCCCTGATCGCAGCCGAAGAGCATCGTCAGCGCGAGAAGATCATTCTGATCCCATCGGAGAGCCTAACCCCCAAGCCGGTTCGCGATGCGCTCGGATCGGTATTCACCAGCGTCTATGCTGAAGGATATCCGCGGAAGGCCATGATGACGTCGACGCCTGACGAGTTGGCTGAACTTGATGTTCAAATGGCCAGCTATCGCCGGTACGCCGATCGTCGATTCTACAAAGGAACGGAACTCGCCGATGTCGTGGAAGCCCTAGCAGCTCGGCGTGCGGCCGAGTGCTTTGCCACGAACGAGTTCGCGGCCGATCGCATCTTTGCCAATGTCCAGGCCTTGTCTGGCGCTGCCGCGAATCTGGCTGTCTATGAGGCATTCGTCTCTCCCGGACAGACGGTCATGGGTATGGCTCTGACTGAGGGAGGACACCTTACACACGGGTCGCAATTCAATGTCACAGGCAAGCGATACAACATCGTGTCTTACGCAGTCAATCCACGTACTGGCAAGCTTGACTACGACGTCATGCGGGAACTGGCGCAGAAGCATCGCCCCAAGATGATTATCGGAGGATTCACCTCCTATCCTTGGCAGCCGGATTGGCAAGCCTTCCGCGAGATCGCCGATTCTGTTGGTGCCATCCTTCTTGCCGATGTTGCTCATACAGCGGGGCTGATTATCGGAGGGCAATACCCCAATCCGATTGGAATCGCCGATGTCGTCAATTTCACCACGCACAAGACGCTTTGTGGCCCGCGCGGTGCCGTCATCCTTTCCACAGACCCCAAGATCGCTGCCGCCATTGATAGCGCCATCTTCCCGGGCCAACAAGGTGGGCCGCACGTCAACAAATTCGCCAGTATTGCCGTGGCTCTGAAACTGGCGCAGCAACCCGAGTACAGAGATCTTCAACGCCGAATTGTAGAGAACGCCAGATTCCTCGCGTCTGCCTTGCAGGCAGAGGGATTGACGCTGGCGTATGGTGGAACAGATACGCATCTGCTTCTCGTCGACCTAAGAGACATCGCCTCTGAGACAGGGTTTGTCATGATGGGGGAAATTGCTTCACGCATCCTCGATTTGGCAGGGATCGTGTGCAACAAGAACACGTTGCCTGGCGACACGAGCGCAGCCGATGCCCATGGCATCCGACTGGGGACCCCGTGGGTAACGCAGAGAGGCATGGGCAAGGCCGACATGGAATCCCTTGCCGGTATCATCGCTCGCGTTCTTCGTGGTATTCAGCCCTTCTCTTATCAAGGGCTCGTTAGCCCTCTCTCGCGCGGCAAGGTCCGACTATCCGTTCTTGAAAAGGCCAAGCGCGATGTACGGGCGCTCGTCTCAAGGATTGATCCGACTGTGCATGTCAGCCCGGCAACATCCGAAGGATCGGCATGGACGATTCTCCATCTGTACGGGGGCAGAGTACGTGCGCTGTTGGATGAGGCCACGCCATCTGATGTGTGCTGCCTGCAACAGGGAGATTCTCTGCGCACATTCCTGTTTGATGAAGTCGGCGAACTGATCTCTGAAGTCGCCATCGGCATGCTGGCTGAGGATGATTTCCTTGTGCTCGCTCCATCCGATGCAGGAGCATCCGTCAAACAGTGGTTGGCCGGTTTGGCCGACGGCTACATCATGTTCGATGAAGATGATGTGTTCCGAAAGGTCCAAGGCCCTGCCGTCGTTGAGGTCATCACCGAAGATGAAGTGCCTCCCATCGGGCATGAATGGCTGAGCATTCCCATTTTATCTCCTGGAAACGGGCTATCCATTGCCGACGTCTTCGCGCGTTCGCCGGAGCGATTCCATCTCAACAAGCCCTATTTCGTTGCCCAATCGAAGCTGCCCATGTCACGACCGATGACGGAACAGCCGCTATTGAGTTGGGATGACGCAGACACGGATCTGAAGCGCACGGTGCTTCGCGACGCTCACGCGAAGCTTGGGGCGCGCTTGGTGCCCTTCGCAGGGTGGGAGATGCCGGTCTGGTACTCTTCTGCACTCGAAGAACACCGAGCCGTACGGAAGACGGCCGGCCTGTACGACCTTGGACACATGGGTGTATTCCAAGTCTCCGGGCCGCGGGCAACCGATTTCTTGAATGCCGTTTGTTCCAACTATGTCGCTTGGCTCAAGAATGGTCAGTCTCAGTATGCCTATCTCATGGACGCAGATGGAGACGTTCTTGACGACATCTTCATCTATCGCAGGGATTGGAATCGATATCTCGTCGTCGTTAATGCTGCCAACGAGAGCAAGGATTGGGAGTGGCTGAACGGCGTCAATGCCGCCAAGTACGCAATCGATCGAGACATACCAGGGCGTCGGCCAAGTCCCGTTCAGATTGACGACCTCAAGGCGACGCGCGGCGTCGTTGATATCGCTCTGCAGGGTCCCGCAAGCCCGGCGATTCTTGCACAGCTCGCAACCCCTGTGCAGAAGAGAACATTGGCTGCCCTCCAGCGAACCGAGTTCTGCGAACTCGATCTGGAAGGCCGCCAAATGATCGTGGCACGCACTGGATATACGGGCGAGGAACAGGGCTATGAGATCTATGTTTCCCAGTCGTCTGTATGCTGGCTGTGGGATCGCTTGCTGGAAGCAGGCGAACCCTACGGACTGCTTCCCTGCGGACTCGCCTCCCGCGATTCCACGCGCACAGAAGCTGGACTCCCTCTCTACGGGCATGAGCTGGCTGGCCCCTACGACATGAATCCGTTCGAAGCCGGATTTGGGTCCTACATCAAACTCCACAAGCCATTCTTTGCAGGCAGAGACGCGTGTATACACGATTACGTGAATCAAGAAAGATCGCTCGTTCGCTTCCGCGTCGATGCGGGCTCGCGCCGCGTTCAGAACGAAGCCGCTGTGCTTGATCGAAATGGCACAGTCATCGGCCATGTCACAAGTTGCGTGAGTTTGGGCGAACTCCAAGTGGGCCTGGCATTGGTCAGCAAATTGAACCTCCCGGCCGACACTGCCATCCATCTCCTCAACCCGAGCCGCGGCAGTCAGACCGCGAAGGCATCTGGCGATCTCCAGATGGGAGACCGAGTTCCTCAAGCTATCCCTGGCACAGTCCTATCGCGCTTCATGCCGAGGGCTGTGCAGCCCCAAGGCGGCGAGGAATAGGCAGGCGCTGTCACAACGTACAGCGAAGAGCGAGTTAGTTCAGGCGACGATCCGCAGGAACAGAGGGGCCGATGTTGGTGAGCCATTCCAAACTGGCAGGGAGTACCGATTGGAGCATCTTGGCGTAATTGCGCCAGTAGTCGCGCTCATCGCACATCTCTTGGATGACTTCCTTGAGTACAGCCGATTCGACGCCCGACTGTAGCATGATGTATACGCCAGGAGGCTGCTCAGCATAGGATAATTCCCATTTTAGCCTTCTGGCTGCCTCGTGAATGGGAAGGCCTTCACGCTCTCGAAGCTCTTCCAGGCGTCGGAGAATGGCCACCGCTTCACCCTCAAAGATGAGGCGGTTGCGTGCGCCTCGAGAGAGGTACGCGTCCAACGTCTCCCCCAAGGCGCTCACTCTGTTTCGCACTGCACGTTTGGATAATCCGAGGAACCGTGCGACATCGTCCAGTGTGGCCATGGGCATAGTATACAAGATGCCCGGAGCCATTTCGTGTGATACGGACAACCCTGATGGCTGACTTTTTGGATCACTGGGCAGTGGGCGTCCCGTATACTATACTGCCCATATGATGTTGTAATGCTTTTCACTTACGATGCCGTTGTTGAATAAAGGAGGATTCATGCAGCTTGCTACGTTTCTCGCCCTTGGAATTGGGGCCATTATCCTGCTTTGGATCGTGCTGTCTCTTCCCAGACGACGCCGGGTCGTTCCCAGACACGAGGCTCATGTCGTCATTAAGCGCAGAAAGGTCGTCGTCTACTCGGGCACAGCAGAGATCCAGGGTATACGAGGGACCACGTACTACTACTTCCCCAGTTGGGTTCCCGTGCTAGGGATGGATGTGACACAAGTTCCATTGAGCGTTCTGGAGTTGCGCGTTCCCGAGATGGTAACCTTTGCAGCTCGAACTGCTCGGTTCACGCTTACAGCATCTGTTTTCGTCCGCGTGACCGATCCCCTCAAGTCGGCACAGCGTTGGCCCGGCAGAAGTGTTGAAGACTTCGTGTCTGGCGTGAAAGAGCTGATGGAAAACGCCATCCGCAATACAACGACAGCGTTCGCTGCTGAAGACATCATTGAGAAAAAAGACGAGATTGCCTCCAAGCTTCAACATGCCTTGTCCGCTGATATGGACGAGTATGGCTGCATCATCACCAACGTTGGCATCGTCGATATTACGGACGCCCCGGACAACACTGTCATCTCTGACATCGCACAGAAACGGGAAGCTGAGATCAATTCAGAGAGCCGCCAAATCGTGGCGATCAAGGAGCGGGAAGCTCGCGTTGTCGAGGCCGAGAACACCCAAGCGTCCGAAATGAGGGAATCGGAAGCAGCAGAGGCCATCGGCGTCCGCAATCGCGAGAAGGAACAAAGGGTCTTCGTCTCACAGCAGAAGGTGGCCACTGAAGAGATGGAGGTCGAGCGAATCCGTCAGGTGCGCGCGGCAGAGATTGAACGTGACGCCACGATTGAGAGGGCTCAAGGACAGCGTCAGGCCGTCATTCTGAAAAGGGAAGCAGAGGCAGAGGGAACAAAGTCCGTCGGAATGGCTGAAGCAGAGGTTACGCGCAGCCGGGGAATGGCTGAAGCTGAAGCGATCTCCAAGCGAGCTGCGGCTCTCAATCGATTGCAGGAAGCGGACCGCTCATTCCGCATCATTGAGAAGGACGAGAAAGTCGGATTGGAGTTGGCCAAAGCACTACAGCATGCGGATCTGAAGCTGGTTTCAACAGGCAAGGTGGACAGTTTCCTCGACCTGTTCTCAGCCAATGGGGGTGCTAGCCTGGGGGCCTTTATGTCATCGCTGAGACAAGTAGAGCCCGAGTTGGCAGATCGGCTTCTCGGAGTGTCATCGATCGTTTGGGAAAACCTAAGGAGAGCTAGAACGAGACGTCGCCGCAGGGCCGATGGGGATCACAATGTTCACATCGGCCCTGGAGTCTTGCATCACAGATCGCTCGCCCAGGGAATCTCCTTCAATGACGCAGACCCTTATCCCTGCGCGCATCAAGCGAGCAGCCAGTGTCCACGCACCTGCGAAGCTTAGGATCGCCGCGAGACGGGATCGCCAGGCCACAGAACTCCGATCCATCTCAGAGACGTGATCCAGCCGTCGATGGAGCTCTGCCAACACTCGCCCTCGCTGAGGAAACGGCCTAATGGCCGCTTCGACAGCCTTGATGCAGCCTTCTCGAAGCTGTGCGCCCACAAGCTCGATGCGATCAGCATTCTCCGAGTCTTGCTCGGGTCTCGATTCCTCAAGAACAATCGTCGCGCGCGCTCCTCTTCTGACCGCAACAATGAGATCGTCGGTGGCTGCCAGCGCCTTCTCGTGGCGCGCCATGAGCCGCTCTGGACTCCATATCATCGCATTCATGTCCCTTCTC
>SPBW01000216.1 GCA_004525685.1 Candidatus Atribacteria bacterium | reverse complement strand
TCTTCGGCACCGGCATCGATGAGGGCAATCTCCAATTCGTCTGCATCCAGCTCAGCCGGAAGATCAGCCAAGACGACAACACCCTTGCGATCGAATAGCCAAGACACGCTGCCCACAGCGGCCATACTACCGCCGTTCTTGCTAAAAATGTGGCGAATGTCTGCTGCTGCGCGGTTCTTGTTGTCAGTTACCGATCGGATGAGCACGGCGACACCATCGTTGGCATAGCCTTCGTAGGTGATCTCTTCGTAGATTACGCCCTCTAGCTCGCCTGTTGCGCGTTTAATGGCTCGATCGATATTGTCTTTCGGGAGGTTGGCTGCCTTGGCGCGTTCCAAGGCTTGTGACAATCCGGGGTTGTGTTCGGGATTCGGATCTCCGTTGCGCGCCTGAATTGTGATTTCCTTGATCAGCTTACCAAAAGCACTGGAGCGTTTCTTATCCTGTCGCTCCTTGCGGTACTTGATGTTTGCCCATTTGGAATGTCCGGCCATGCGATTCCCCCAAGTTGTACGTCAATTCTGTGCCCTCATCATAGCTAACCCATATCAGTAGGGCAAACGAGCCGCTCTCCGAAGACACCGCCTAGCGCTCGCACGGACCATCGTCAAGCAGGAAGAGTGCGCGCTCTAGCGCTCGCGCGCTGTAAAGAGGCCAGGAAGCCATTGTGGCCGAGTCTTCAGCGCGTGTGACCACGGCGCTCAATGTGGCACAGAACGTGGACCAGTCCTGTCTTGGCTTGAGCACGAATTCGGCCCAGTTCACCGGGCTCTCCAGAAACGTGGGACTGACTGCCATGGCCTCTTGAAAGAGGGTCTCAGCTTGATCCATGTCGCCGCCGAGGAAGCCGGGCACCTGAGCATAGAACGAGGCCAAGGAGCGGAGCGGGCCGCCGTCCATATACGTTGGATCTAGCTCGACTGCACGCTCGAAACAGGCCTGAATGTCGCGTACGCCGCCCATGATGGCAGTGACGCGATGGAATTCGAGGAATCGGCCCAGCGTATTGCCATACCAGAAAATGGCGCCCACGTCTTTGGCACTGGACAAGGCCGCACGGAAGCTTCCTTGCTCTGTGGATACGAAATCCGGATCGATCCTTAGTGCAGCCAACGCATAGTCTCTTCCTAGTCTGTGAATGGCCTCCACTTCCTTGGAATCGGTCAGGTAGCCTTCGCCCAATTCGAAACAGGCTCGCGAAAGTCGAACCAGCACAGTGGAGCGAGCATCCATGTCGTCATCTGCGAGCGCATCGAGGGCTTGCTCGTAGAGCTCGATGGCGGACTCCAAATCGTCTTGATAGGCAGCGTAATCAAACGCCCCAGACCAGCGATCATAGAGCTGGTTTGCCGCAGCGATGAGCGCATCGGCATTTGATGCCTGAATGCAATGGCCTATGGCTAGCACGATGACGAGCAGAGGAATGAAAGCACGCCTCATGTCACATCCTCCTCTCAAGCACAACCCGGTTCTCATGGTGAGAGCGCATTTGACAATTCCCTGTCAGTTTCGGCAGAGTATGGTCAGTCTACCACACGTATGAGGGGGAAGTCATGAAGAGAAAACTACGCATTCTGCTAGCTATCGGTGTTGTGCTGCCCATGATCCTGTTGAGCGGTTGTCTGTTCAACATATTTCAAACTGCCAAGATGGTTCAATCAGGTGATATGTCGGTTCTCATCGGCTCGGGTCTCATGGATCTTGGAATCGAAGAGACTCCAGCGTGGGCCCTGACTCCGCAAGCCCGGCTCAACTTCGGTCTCTCGAATACCGTCAATCTTGGCCTCCATACGGGCGCAATGATCCCCTTGTCATCGGGAGAGCCTGGTTGGATGGGAGTGGCGAGCGATCTGAAGTTCTCCATCATCGACAATCCCGAATCGATCTCATTGGCGGTTGGCTTTGGTGGAGGCTATGGCATTCACTTCCTCACTTGGGGCGTCTTCGGTGAGGTCTATCTTGACCTGAACGTCTTCCCGCTGTTCTTCGCGTATCAGCCGACGATTCCGCTTGGAGGCGAAGGACTTGTCGTGTGGCATGACGTAGCGGTCGGAATGGCGCTGAATCTGTCTGAGACAGCTCGATTGCTCATCCAAGTGGACACGAGGAATCTGGCACTGTTCAGCTACGGCATCGCCTTCGAGATCGCGTTCTAGCCATCGGTTCCAGAAGTGAGTGCCGCCAAGATCTTCCGATCGGCGGTTGGGAATGCGTAGTCTTCAAGCTCGCGTGGGTGAGCCCAGATCCAGTCGGCGACGTCGATGGATTGGGGCTCACCTTTCGTATGCAGGCAGTGAAATACGTGTAGCGTCATGCGAAAGTGCGTGTAGGCATGCTTGATTGTCATGAACGGCCTCAGAATCTCGACTTCAATGGCCAACTCCTCTTGCAGTTCTCGATGAAGGGCAGCTTCAAACGTCTCGCCTGGTTCCACGCCGCCGCCTGGTAGTTCCCATAAGCCGCCCAGCATATCATCGAGCTTGCGTTGCGCGATCAAGAGTCGGCTGGTTGCAGCAAATGGTTCGCCATCCCAGATAGCACCTGCAACAACGTCTCGATGAGGGATCTGCGCCTTCTTCGCCTTCTGTGGGAATACAGACTCCTGGCCAGTCCGGCGTGCTTCGCAATGGCTTGCGACAGGACACTGCCCACACAACGGGGTTCTTGGCACACAGATGCGTGCTCCTAGGTCCATCAGCGCTTGATTGAACTGGCTGGCTTGGCCAGCAGGAACGAGCCGTTTCGCAGCAGCAAGCAAATTCTTCTTGGTCGCCGCCTTGGCGACATCCCCAGCGAGGCAGAATAGCCGACTGATAACACGAACAACGTTGCCATCGAGTACTGGCTCATCTTGGCCAAAAGCGATGGATGCAATCGCCGCGGCAGTATAGGGGCCGATGCCAGGCAGTTCGCGTAGCGCTCCGGCAGTGGTTGGGAGATCACCGTCATACCGCTTGGCTACCAACATAGATGCCTTGTGGAGATTCTGTGCTCGGCGATAGTAGCCCAAGCCTTCCCACGCCTTGAGAACCTCGTCGATCGACGCAGCTGCTAGCGCCTCCAATGAGGGAAAACGCACCAGGAAAGGGTCGAAGTAGGCGAGTACAGTATCGACTCTCGTCTGCTGGAGCATGATCTCTGAGACCCAGATCGCGTAAGGATCGGATGTTCTACGCCACGGCAAATCGCGCGCTTCAATCTCGTACCAGGCCAGCAGCTGCTCTTGAATTTGCTTTGTCGTCTGCTTCGATGTCATGGGATCCCTACATTATCCGATCCTGCCGATTCTGCTAGAGGGGCGAGGCAACGGCAGCCTCTCGCAGAGCCGCAGAGAAGATGGCAGTCCCTTCATGATGAAGAGGCCGAAGAGAAGCGTCTCTCGCCAAGTCGCCAAGAGCGCCAAGGGAAATCAACAGTCAGGGTTTGAACCATGTGGAACATGAAGAGACGAATGGGTCTTGCTCTTACTTCAAGCGTGCTACTTCGCGATCTTTGCGCCTTGGCGAGAGATAGAGTTGGCTGGTTCTTGC
>SPBW01000112.1 GCA_004525685.1 Candidatus Atribacteria bacterium | reverse complement strand
TCGGTACGATGTCGTCTGAAGCACCGTACAGCAGAACGCTGAGGCGGTCAAGAACCGACGCCTATTCCGACTGGTCCATCAGCTGCTTGAGCTTGCCCAGCTTGTGGGTGGTGTGGATTCTTCGAACGGTTCCCGTCAGCCCGCGGATGACAATGCTCTCAGAGACTGCACCGCCGCCGAAGTATTCGATGCCTTTGAGCAGTTCGCCGTCTGTCACACCCGTGGCGGCAAACAGCACATGATCAGACGACACGATGTCGTCGACAGACAACGGTTTGCCAAGAGCATAGTTGTCCCAGTCCGTCGAACCGCCGGGGAAAGTGACCAGCTGCCCCTGAAAGTCGCCGCCCAGTGCGCGGACGGCACAGGCGGAAAGCACGCCTTCGGGGCTTCCGCCAATCCCAAGTAACAGGTCGATGCCCGTATGCTCTTGGCACGTCATCACAGCGGCCGCAATGTCGCACTCCTTAATCATCCGAATGCGAGCACCACAGGCACGGACCTGATCGATGAGTGCTTGGTTGCGAGGTCGATCCATGATGACAACCGTGAGATCAGCTACTTCGCAGGCCTCGGCATGAGCCAGGATCGTCAGGTTCTCTGAGACAGGCTTGGTGATGTCGACGAGTCCGCGACACTTGGGCCCCACAGCAAGTTTGTTCATGTACATCGCTCGCCCCGGATCAAGCATCGTTCCTCTCGGTGCCGCAGCAATGGCGGAGATGGAGTTGGAGCGTCCGGCGGCAAGCGACCGTGTGCCGTCAACGGGATCAACGGCAACGTCCAAGAGTGGCGGCTCGCCCGATCCAACGATTTCGCCGCAGTAGAGCATCGGCGCATCGTCTTTCTCGCCTTCGCCAATGACAACCCTTCCTTCGGCCTGAACGGACTGAAGGGCGATGCGCATGGCGTCGACTGCAGCTTGATCCACCATGTGGCTATCGCCCCGCCCCATGAAACGGGCCGCAGCCAGCGCTGCAGCTTCAGTGACGCGGACCAGTTCCAGAGCCAAGTTTCGTGATTGGTGAGGCAGCATAGATTCCTCCGAGTGCCTTAGACTGCGCGCATTGTAACGCCATCCGCGGGCTTTCGCAGGGTTGCAGCATTTGTCGCAGGCTTGCTGGAGCGGTCCGAAAGGAACCACACGCAAATCACACGTAGAAGGAAGAGAAGGCCCGAAGAAGCAAGCGGCTTCTTCGGGTTCCCGTACATCGTTTGTTGAGTTGCGTGACTAGCTCAGGCCGTAGATGTCCGAGTATTTCTCCTGTACATAGCGAACGAAGTGTGCCGAATCCAACGAAGCGCCTGTGATCTTGTTCATCAGTTCATCGGGCTGGTAGATACCGCCGAACTGGTGAACATTCATTCTCATCCAGTCGATCAAGACAAGGATGTCGCCTGAGGCGATGCGCTCGTCGAGATCTGGCAGATCCTGGCGAATCTTCACCGCCATCTGCGATGCATAGAGATTTCCCAGCATATACGACGGGAAGTATCCGAAATACCCCATCGACCAATGCACATCCTGCAACACGCCCAGCGCATCATTGGGAGGCGTAATGCCAAGATACTGTTCCATGGCTTCATTCCACCGTCGCGGCAGGTCTGCCACCTGGATTTCGCCGGCAATAAGCCCGGCTTCCAGCTCAGCTCGAAGCATGATGTGAAGGTTGTAGCTCACCTCGTCTGCTTCCACTCGAATGAACGAGGGTTCGACAACATTCACTGCCCTGTACAGTGCTTCAGGGGTGACATCGGAAAACTGTGGGAAGAACCCAGCCAGAATCGGCTGGAAGTACTTCCAGAACGGGAGACTCCGCCCCAGCTGATTCTCGACCATTCGGGATTGCGATTCGTGAATTCCGTTCGATGCGCCGCCATTTAGCAGAAGATGATAGAGACTCTCTGGCATGCCTTGGTTGTACAGTGCGTGTCCGCCTTCATGTAGACCACCATACAGTCCAGAGGTCAGGTGATTCTCGAGGTAACGATTGGTCACGCGAACGTCATTGAAGCCTATGGTTGTCGTGAACGGATGCGGCACATCATCCAGCGTGCCGGATTCGAAGTCGTACCCGACGATCTCAAGTGCGCGGCGAGCCATCCTGCGCTGCGTATCGATATCAAACGATCCCTCAATCGGCGTCGTATCAGGCGCCGTTCCCTCGGTAGCAAGACGCTTCATGAACGGAACGAGCTGCTCGCGCAACGGCTCGTTGATGGTCTTGAGCTTGGCGACGGTGAGCCCTGGCTCGTAGTCCTCGAGAAGCCCGTCATAGGGATGTTCTTCATAGCCGAAGTAGTCGGCGAAGCGGCGGGCATAGTCAACCATCTTGGTGAGAAGGGGTTGGAATATGGAGAAATCCGACTTTTCACGCGCTTGCGCCCAAGCGGCTTGAGCTTGAGATCGGGCCACGGCAACTTCTTCAATCAATTCTGAAGGAATCGCCTTGCGACGGCGATACTGCTTGCCCAGGTCGCGAACACTCGCCTGTTCCTCGATCGATAGCGAGCGGTCACCCTCCAACGCTTCAAGATACTCCCCAAGCTCTGGAGCCACACTGAGCTCGAACATGTTCTTCGTTAGCCTTCCACTGACTTGGGATCGAGCGACAATCCCGCGAGGTGGCATATGGGTTTGCTGATCCCAGCCGAGCAGTGACAGTGCCGAGGAGATGACACTCATCTCCTGGAGATGTTGCTTGTATGCAGTGAGTTTGCTCAAAGTCGTCCCTTTCTTTTGCGTCTCCGACGAGAACGGAGAGAGATGGCGTCAGTATACACAACGGTTCGAGAGACTCTAGAACCGATGCCAAAGTTGGCTTGATCTCAACAGGCAACGCGGACGGCTGTTGTTGGGAAGCTCTCCTAAGCTACAAATCGACTTCGACGCCATGCTCGCGAAGCTGCGAGATCACGCCTGCGGCCGTAGAACCTGCCGACGTTGAGACAGATGTGTCGGCAAGATTGACGTACTCCAGGTCGTTGAACAGAAGCAGGATGCCGATGTCGGCGAAATCGGTTCCGCTCAGGTCGATTGATCGCAGCGCTCTCAGCGTAATCAGTGGCTCTAGGTTTGAGATTGGATTCCCGCTTAGATTCAGCACCTCAAGAAGAATGAGCGTCGCGAGCGGTCTGATGCTTTCGATGTCGTTATTCGATACGTCCAGCTCGACGAGATCTTGGAACGTGGACAGCGCCGACACCTCAGTTAAGTCATTCCCAGCCAAGCTCAAGGCCTCAAGGTGGGGAAAGTCAAAAAGAATGCCCAGATCGCCAAAACTGACGTTCTCCAGGTAAATGCGGCGTAGTGCATGGAACTCGCTGATCGGCAAGAAGCTCGCGACGTCCATGTCCGCCAATCCAAGAACCTCAAGATTCGGGAGGACATCGATGATCTCGACAAGGTCGGCCAGATCCAGATCGCGCAGCCTCAATTCGGTCAACACGGGCAGCCGCCGCAGCGGTTCGAAGTCTGCAATCTCGCTGGAGACCAGCTCCAGGCTCACCAGCTCATCCATCGCTCCCAGTGCCGTGAGATCGACAGCACCAGCGATCTCCAAGCTTAGTGCGGTCAGTCGAACCAGAGGATGAACAGGCGCAATCGAACAGGCGCCCTCGCACGTGAAGGCGAGCGACTCCAGTCGCGTAAGCGCGCTCAGTGCGGCCAGATTCTCGATGGCGTTGCCCCTGAGATCAAGCGTTTCCAGCCTTGTCAGAGTCTCCAAGGGCGAGATGTTCGCAATGTCATTGCCCATCAGATTCAGGGTTCGCAGATTGGTGAGTTTGCCCAGCGGACCTACGTCAGAGATGTCATTGGACGCAAGATCGACGTTGACCAGGGCTTCTGCGCCTGTGAGCGGCATCAGCTTGGACACATTGTTGCCAGACAGAATGACCGTCGCCAAGGATGTGCAGTACTGCAGCCCCTCCAAGCTCTCGATGCCAAGCTCTGTCGCGGAGAACTCCGTCAACCAGGCGACATCGTAGTCGTAAATGGCGCCTCGATCGATGAACACCGTTTCTCGTATCGCTTGCTCAAGCGCGTCGTCAGGGAAATTGACGGTCTTCTGTCCCGCGGCCGCCCCCGACAGGGCCAGTAGTGCTCCCAATGCTAGTGCCCATCCGATTCGCCTCTTCATCGACGGCTCCTTTTGTTTGATCCCTCACGTGGCCATTCTACAAGACGACTTCGCCCCAATGCTCATGGCCGCCCTTTGCGATACCTACACACCGCCTGGGTTCGCGTTTCGTCAGTGCGGGTATTGGGACACGTTTGTCTCGATGGATGTCTACACACCACAGAAACGGCAGTCTGTTCCATCGATTTTGTGTCTGAGGAAAAACAGCTATGATCCTCCCAAGAACGGAGCGTGAACCTTGAAACGATCAATCCTTGTTGTCGCAATCCTTCTGCTGGGTTCGGCAGTGGCTCATGCTGACGATCATGGGAGTACTCCCTTGGCTGCCACACCGATCGAAGCGGACGGCACCTTACTCACGGCCTGTATCGAAGATGCTGGAGACATGGATTACTTCTTGTTCCACGCCTCAGCTGGCCGAACCTACCGCATCAGCACCAGCCACCCGACAGAGAGCATGGACAGTCTTCTGTATCTCATTGACACAGATGGGCAGGAAATCCTGGCGATTGACAATGATTCTGCGGGCGATACCAACGCTCGAATTGTCTGGACGTGTCACACGTCCGGCGTGTATTTCGTTATGGTTCGCCACGCGCAAGCAACCATAGGAAGTGGCTGCTATGGCCTATCAGTGAGTGTCTCTCAACTGGACGACCACGGAAACGACCGCTTGAGTGCCTCGACACTGGCTGACGGAGTCGCTGTCGCCGGTTTCTTGGAAGAATCAGGCGACGTTGATGTGTTCATGACCCAGATGGCACCGGGGTACGAATACTCGATCGAGTTGTCGCGTCCTACATCGTCAGAAGAGGCTGTCACTGCAACCGTTTATCAAAATGGATCCCAAGATCCCCTTGCGGCGCTGCGCAGTCAGGGCCGCTCGCAAAACGAAACGATCTCCTTGTCCATCTCAGAAACGCTGTTCATCACCGTGCAATCGGACTCGCCGGATCATACAGGCGGCTACATCCTGCAGGTAACCAAGGGGGGATACGCAGATGATCATGCCAATAGCGCGGTCTCAGCAACTCCCATCCCCGTGGAATGGTCAGTGATTCCTGGTCGAATCGAGGTTCCCGGAGACGTAGATTGGTTCAGACTGTCGGCTCGCAGTCAGGCCGAATACACGTTCGCCCTGACTCCCGTCGAAGCATCCAGTGGCCTTCGTATGGTCATTCGCGGGCCCGACGGGCAGCTACTGCATGAGGCCGCCACCGGCGTCTCTGCAGAGGCCGTTTCGATACAGTGGCAGGCGCCAGAGGAAAGGATCTACTATCTTGAGGTCTCATCCACAAACGGCGCGGGCAGTTACACACTCAGCATTTCGTCGACATTGCAGCTACAGATCGTGGGCTCATTCAACCCGTCAGGATACTCGCTCGACGTTGAAGCAGCCGAGGATATGGCCTATCTGATTGTTGGGACCAAGGGGCTCTTGGTAATTGACGTATCTGATCCCACAGACCCGTTCGAGGTCGGCTCCCACAGCACCAATGGATATGCCCAAGCCGTGGCCATCGATGGAAACACGGTGTATGTGGCCAATCGGAGCGAGGGCGTCACAGTTCTCGACGTGTCCGATCCAGCACGACCTGCGCAACTCGGCACGTACGATACGCCCGGGTCTGCACACGCTATCCTGATTCATCAGGGCCTCGCCATCGTCTCGGACCAACGCGGGGGACTTCAGATCGCACGCATTCAATCTGGCCACACGCTCTCTCATCTGTCTTCGGTAGACACGAAGGGCTATCCCGCAGCTGTTGCCGCAGTCGGCCAGCTTGCCTACGTCGCCGTTGGCGATGCAGGACTCGAGATCATCGACATCTCCACGCCCGAATCTCCCGTCTCCATAGGGCATTTGGATCTTCCTGGAGATGCGGGCGACATTGCCGTGTTCGATGACCTGGCGTTTGTGGCCACGGGCTATCGCGGTGTGCGAATCGTCGATGTCTCCGATCCCACAGCTCCGACAGAGGCAGGGTGGATAAGCACAGCCGGAGAAGCGATGGGCGTTTTCATCTCTGGGAGCACATTGCTTGTGGCAGAAGGAACTCAAGGGATCTCAGCCTACTCACTGACCAATCCACTCGAACCGCAATTGGTGGCGCGCGTGGACACGCCTGGCGAAGCTACCTCTGTCGCAGCAATCAATGAATACGTCTATGTCGCAGACAGACAGGAGGGCATGCAGCTTATCGAGCTCTTGCCCTAATACCCTCCTGTCTATCGTCTGCGTGTGATCGATTATTCGTCGATGCCTGCTTGCCGTGGCAACGTCAGTTCGGGCGGAACACCCGCTGATACGTCAGTCCCGTTTCCAGTGATCGTGTTCGCATACCCGCTCACCAGTGATGCTCCCTCGATCAGAATCCCGAATTCCGCGTTGTTCTGAATCGTGTTCTCGCGGACTGAAGCGACGGACACCTCAAGGTGGATTCCCGACGCGTCGTTGTCTGAGATATCCGAAAGAACAAGCGACAACACCGACTGATTGAACAGATGCAGGCCATCGCCGCCATTGCCTGTGATCGTCGCACCACGGATGGATGCAGACGACGTGTCAATGGAGAGACCCGTTCCCGTATTGCCAGAGATCGTCGACTCAAGCAGCAGAATGGCTGCCCGATCCGAGATGGCCACACCGATGCCGAGATTGTCGATGATGAATGTCTCATCGAGCAGAGCGGCTACCGAACGCGTCAGCGACAGACCTCCGAGGCTATTGCCTGAGAACGTCGATCGAGCCGTCATGAATGCCGACTCATTGATGGCTTCAATCGCCCATCCCACGTTGTCGTTCACGAAGCTGTCTGAGAACGAAGCCGGTGAGTTATCCAGCACGACACCGCTTTTCGGATGCTCGATGATGCTCGAATCAAGCACTGTCAGCGTCGCATTCTCTGTCATGATCGCAACGTCGCCATTGGCACGAAGCGTC
>SPBW01000079.1 GCA_004525685.1 Candidatus Atribacteria bacterium | reverse complement strand
ACGACGCTCTATCTGACGACGTTCAATCTGGGACGCCTCATCTTCCAGTTCATCAATATCGGATTGCCGGATCCGGCGGCGATGTACGATGTTGTCGATTCAGCGCGGCAAGCGATGCGCTTCTCGATCGCGTCGCTCGTCATTGCATTCCCGATCTTCTTGTATCTGTCGATGCTGATCGGTCGATCGATCAAGCGCGACCCCAGCAAACGTGCCTCCAAGATTCGCAAATGGCTGACCTACATGACGCTGTTCGTCGCTGCCGCCGTGATCATCGGCGACCTGACTGCGCTCGTATATAGCTTCCTCGGCGGCGAGCTGTCGCTTCGCTTCGCGCTGAAGGTTGGCACCGTGGCCGCCATTGCATGCGGCATCTTTGGCTACTACCTGTGGGATCTGCGGCAAGAAGAAAAGAGTCCATCATGAAGACGCAGCGACAACGTCTTTCCATCAGATCAGTCGTCGCCATGGGCTTCGCCATTATCGTCGTGGCTGCGATCATTGGCGGCGTGTTCTTGATGGACTCACCCGCTCAGGAGCGGCAGTACAGATTCGACGAGCGGCGTGTGGCCGATTTGCGGGAGCTTGCCTATACAGTGGACGTCTATTGGACGCGGGAGAATCGGCTGCCTTCGTCGCTCGATGAGCTGGCTCAACAGGAGCCGATTGCGCTTGAGCTGATTGATCCTGAAACAGGCGTGCTGTACGAGTATCGCGTAGTGAGCGATGATCTCTTCGAATTGTGTGCCGTATTCTCAAGTAAGAGCGACACAGGAAGTCGCGATACGCCCTATGGCTACACTTGGTCGCACGGTGCGGGCAGACAGTGTTTCCAGCTCTCGCCACAAGACGCTGAGAAGGAGTTGTGGCGCTAGGCAACTGGCAACTCGTGCTGGGCACGAGTTGCTTGGAGAATGCGGCAGAGCCGCATTCTCTGGCGGCGGCGGTGCTGGGCACGAGTTGCTTGGAATGAATGCGGCGACTCCTGCAGGCATGAGTCGCTTGGAATGAATGCGGCGACTCCTGCAGGCATGAGTCGCTTGGAGAATGCGGTTGCACCGCATTCTCTAGGGTGGGCGGCTGACATTCTCTAGGGTGGGCGGCTGAAGTTCTCTTGGCTTTGAGCTGGGACCGAATGCTTTGCTGGGTTCGATTGCTTGATCGCGTTTCGTCGTGGAAGATCTCCCAACTTGTTTGCACGAAAGGAATCGATCTTGACCATCCGCATGCGGCAGTATGACCACGAGACAGACTACGAAGCCATCAACGACTTCCTCATTGCACTCTACCAGGCGGATCCTCCGCGCAACTGGCTGCAGCCTCGATGGGAGTATGCGCACTCCCATCCCATGTTGGATAGAGAGAACTTGGGCAAGATCCCCATCTGGGAAGATGATGGGCAAATCGTCGCTGCGGTTCTCTACGAGGACAAGGTGGGAGCAAACCACGTGCAACTCGACCCAGGCTACCCACGCCTGAAGCGCGAGGTGTTGGACTATGCTGCCGATAGCTTGATCGGTGATTTCAGGGCGGGGCATGGATGCTACGTGCATCTTGATGACAGCGATTCCGATCTAGGCGTCATCGCTGCGGAACTGGGTTTTGAGCCAAGGCCGCAACATGCCGAGGCCCTATCGCGATTTATCGTGCCCGAACCGTTTGCGGCACCTCAACTACCCGAAGGGTTCCGGCTCCAGAGCTTGGCCGACGAGTTCGATGTGACCCAGGTGCACCGCGTCATGCATCGCGGATTCAATCATGAGGGCGAGCCACCGGCAGACGAACTTGAAGACCGTCGACGCAAGGTGTCCGTCCCCGGCGTTCGCCGCGATCTGACGATTGTTGCCGTTGCGCCAGATGGTAGCTACGTCTCGTTCTGCGGCATGTGGCCCGTGCCCGGTAGCACAGCCTGTTACGTTGAACCGGTGGCTACTGACCCCGACTATCGTCGCATGGGTCTGGCGAAAGCGTGCGTCATGGAGTCCATCCGTCGATGCGCAGCCGAAGGCGCGACGATTGCCTACGTTGGCTCGGATCTGGCCTTCTACCTATCGACGGGATTCGAAGTCTGTGGTGGACGCACGCCTTGGTGGCGGGCAACTCGCTCTTGAGAGCGAGTTGCTTTGTGAGAATGCTCCTACACAGGAGCATTCTCTGAGTGCATGACAATTGCGCAAGAGTCGATCACTGTGTCTTCGTCGTAGATCCCGTAGCACCCAAGAAAGGCGTGGAACTCCAAGCGAGTAGGGATTCTGTCTTGCTCGTGAATGCGCGGAGCCCCAACTTGAATCTCGCAATATGGGCTTCTCGAAGGCCAACCTGGATACGACCGCGTGATTCTCTCGTCGCCAACGTCACGTTCCCTAGTCGCGCAATGTCGCGAAGCACACTCTGCCTTTGAAACCAGTCGGCCTGTCTCAATGGGATGCAGCTAAACGAACGTCCTTAGCGTGATCAAGAACAAGACACCCAGGGTCATTGGCCAGTAGGCCCAGGTCACCAGTTGTGAGTCCTCAAGCGTAGCCAGTCGAATGTGCCTCTCCCGCGCGAAGCTCACCGCACATAGCGACAGCAGAAGCAGTAAGCCGTACATGGTGAAGTAGAACCACTCGATGTAGACGATCTGTGGCACGGCCAACTTTTCTCTCACATAGACATGCGACACGATCACCACGAAGAAGAACCGTGCGCAGTGACCGAGAAGATTTGAGGCGTTGCACATGAGTAGCCCGTCTGTGGTCTTTCGGGTCTCGATCAGTACGACCGCGAAGAGGAGGCCCGCGACCACCAGCATGGGCAGCAGATCGGCGACGAACGGACCGATGAACTTCCGCTGTATGTCGATGTTGAAGTACAGCTCAGGGCGATTGTTGTGCGCCGCGTACGTGGCTGTCCCGAAATTGGCGCGGTAGCTGTTGGCGCGGTAGCTGAAGTGAGTGCCAACGCTATCCCACCCCTCAAGCACGAAATCCATTTCCAATCCCGGTTTCTCGCTTAGCGACATGTTTTCATAGGCCGCGAAGTCGGGAACAAGGATTACGCCCTCGTCAAAGTTGGCCGGCCACAGGCGAATCCAAATCGTCTCGCGATCGACCGGGTACGTGATATAGTCGAATGACTGGCGTAGATTGGCTTCGAAATACCACCGAACAAAGTCGTCACCAGATGCTACGCGCTCTATGGAGAAGTCCTCTGCCTCGGGGAGCACGACGCCGGGAATGTCTTCAAGGTTCCTTCCATCGGAGAATCTCTGCCAGATGTATCCGGTCACTGCAACGTTGTGCGGCCCGAGAAACTTGGCTGACTGGACGAACATACCTGTGGTAATGCGATCCGTTGACTCCCAGTTGAGGGAGACGGTGCTCTCGCTGTCGAGAGATTCGGGGAGGATGTGTGCGAGGACTGCGTTGGTCATGGTTTCGTTGCGAACGAGAAAGCTCTCATCGTTAGTCTGAGACGGGTAGTGAAGCGACCAGAGCCAGAGAAAGCTAATCCCGGCAACGAACATCAGGCTTAGCGTTGCGGTGACTACCAAGAGCCTTGTGCGTCCGAAGCGCTGAGGGATGAGACACCCGATAAGGCCGACGACAAGCGGAAACGTCGAGAGAAGAATCGCTGCCTTTGATCGGCGTTCTGCGGTGTTTGTCTGAACGATCTCCTCTGGATAAAACACCGTGGCGAGTGTCCAATTGGCACCGTTCGGATCGATCGATCTGTGCCAGAGAACGTACTGAGTATCTTCAGGGTCCTCTAGACCTAGCCCCACTCCCTGCATACTTCCCTCAGAGAGGGTCGCATGGATCGTTCGCAGCGCGCTTGCTTCCAATCGCGGCGCGGTTGAATCGGCAAGGATCTCATCGATCGTTTTGCCCAGAAAGTCCCGGTTCGGATGGGCGATCAGCCGCTTCTCTTCAGAGAGGATGAACGCGTATCCCGTACTCCCAATGGAGAACTGTGAAAGCAGCTGTCTCAGTCGATCGAGTGACAGATCGCCGCCCATCACCGCATCGCGGTTGTTCTCCGCATCCGACAGCTGTACTTTCACGCCGTAGGTCACCATGAGAGCTTCGCCTTCTGTGCAGAAGTACGGTTCGACCCACGCGTTGCCCCGCTCCATCGGTACGTGATACCAGTGCGTGCGTTGAGCGCCGAACACCGGCCCAGCGTCGGCAGCGGTATAATCAACATATGGCGCAGTCTCTTCACAGACGATCTCTTGACCCTGTCGCCTACAGTACGGATCGAATAGATCCGGCTGGGCTGTCGAGAGCGGCGCGAACGCAGTCCATAGCCCGTACAGTCCGGGGCTCTGTGTCAGTTCCTGGGTGCAAGCTGCTTTGAAGCTGTCTCGATCCAGTTCTCCGGATGCGAGACGGTCTGCGATCTTGAGGACCTGCGACTCCACCTGCTTGAGCTCCGCCTCGATCTTGTCTGCGATGTCCCCTGTAATAATGTTCGCTTCAGACCGAGCCTCTTTGCTCAAACGGGAGGGGTTTTGCTTGTAGTCAATCGTGAAGTACGTTACACATGCCGCTCCGACAAGAAACAGCACGACGAAGACAAGGGTGCTTCGTTGCATGCCTGAGTGCCGCGATTTCGTCGCTTTTTCAGTCACGATTGTCCTCCGGCGCCTAGGATTGCCCCGACAACACCACCAGGAAGTCGTCCCAGGCAGATCCTTGATGACCCGCCAAATTCAACTGCCGATATGCCGTCAAGCCTGCATCGTAGAGCCAGCGAGATGCCAGAAGCCCAAGTGGTTGCTTGCGCACCAGATGTACCAGACCCAGGACGTGCATCCTCAGTGTCCAGCGGCCACCCACGCCTGCCTGTAGGATGCTACCCGTGGCTACCGGATGAACGATCCGCGCCAGGCCCTCGCCTTGGTCGCTGCACCTGGATGTCTCGCGTGTTTCGTTGCGTGTCGAACTCGACACGAATGAGCCGCAGCGAATCATGTTGATCCGTGCCCCCCCGAAGTGTGGAGACGCCTGGCTGTGATCGATTCCAGTATTTCCGAGCGTCGCTCTTTGTTTGCCAAGAAGCCTCCTGTTTGCACATGACGTGCGTGCAAGAAATCGATTGCTTCAGCACGCGAACTATACGTGAACTAGCGAAACTCTGTCAATTGCTACGTCATGGGCATACACCCCACGAGAGGATCCCCTGCGGATCTGCCATTCATTGCGGTGAGATCTATTCGTTATCTGATATGCGGCGTAGAGCGTGAGCGCTTCCATCCTCACAAGGGATTGCTCCGTACCTGCTACAGCAGATCGGCTGCCGCCTTGCTGTAGGCGCTCCCCGATGAGAAGGCATCGCGAATGCTCGATGTCTCGACCTTGTGTTCCTGCAACGATTCAGGAGAACAGCTCCAGGTCGTCTCGAACCCGGAACTCTGTTCCAGGCAAGACGAATTCAGGCCCCTTCATCCGTACGTATTGGTCTGAGACCAATTCACCGTTCTGCTGTGCCTGTCATCGCGTTACGTAACCAGTACGAGCAGAGAAGACCTTCAAGCTGCGCATGTTGACAGCACATGAGGATCCACGTATAGTGCGTAGGATAGCGGGATTAGCATACATGCTAAGCGCGGATCTGGAAGATGCGGATATGCTTGGAACTGCGTTGCGGCTGAAGGCATGCGGGCCGATTGTCAAGAGGAGGGTGATAAAGGTGGTAGCTGAGAAATCACGGCGACATCCAACGTTAGTGCAGCTAATCATGAGAAGCAGCGGGGTCACATCCGATGGGCTCATCTTTCGTCCGACTCCGCCCGGCGACGAGGGTCGGCTGAAGCTGCCAATCATTCGAATCCCGGTCGGCATCGAACCTGATGAGGAGCGCGCGCTTCTCGAAGCACTCGCCTCCGGTGCACTCACACAACAGGAGGTTGAGGCAGTTCTTCTCGAAGCGCGAGACGAGTACAACGTGGATTGCCCCACGGGTCTTCGCAGGAGACTCCTCGACGCCTGCGGCACGGCCTTGCCCGATGGCCCATTTGCAGGCATGAAGACAAGTCACGCAATGGAGGAAATCGCGCTTGTTGCAGTGAAGATCGTTGACCGCGCACAGAAGGCGCTTCTCAAGGCCGAGCCGCTCTCTGAGGTTCGTTTCGATATTGCGATTACGGCCAGGATCGCCGTCCGACTGGGTTGGGAAGCGATGGCGAAGCATGGCCGCTTTCCCCTCCCTCCGAAGGGCCGTGCGCGCCTTGACCGATTGCGAAGCAAACCTTGCGGGATGATGCACTTCGTTTCAGCAAGCGATCAGGATGCTGGCTACTACTACACGATGGGGATTGCCCTTTCGCCCGAAGCTCAAGCTCTGGGCGACATGGATGTGAGCTATGGATTGGATGGTGAGCTGATCGTACCTGGGCAAGCCGTGGCGCCTATTCCACCGACGCTGGCGATGGCGACGCGCTTGTTCGCAGCATCCATCCCCACGAGCAGCAACATCTCCGAAGACATCCAATCGATTCCGTACAGCAGCTTCGCTCACCCTGAAGTGCTAGATATCTGTCCGGCTCGCGGCTATCTGTTCCGCCCCGAACCTGAAGCGGGAGTCAGCCGAATCGACCATGCTCGGCGAGAGATGCGCGAACAACTGGACCGCTACAACAGAAGGCTGGCAACCACAGCGCCAGCAGACCGGGAGTTTCTTCCCGACGTGGGAGCGGCAATCGACATTAGCGAACTCGATTGCGATGCGCTTGTTCCCTACGTAACCGAGGTCCTTGAGGGCTTCGATGCGACGGAGCGGCATGCGACCGCACTATTCCTCTTGCTTGCGGAACACAAGGCGGATGCGGCTGCAACCGAGACAGTGTTTCAGATGACGCCTCGTGTCGCCCATACCTGCAAAGCGATTGATGCTGCCAAGGCGTTGGGTCTGAAGTATGTCGCGATATGTGATCAGGATGAAGATGAATGGATGCCGAATCTGCTTGAGTACTTCACAGCGTCGGAGCTTTCGTACCTAGCTGACTACTCGGACGAGCGCAACGTGATCGTCTGTGACGGACGCCCCGTCGACCCGGTCTACACGGCATCGACTTCCGCACAACGCATCCAATCCGTATACACAACACTGTCCGTCGACATCCTTAAGATGGGGATGTGGCTCTGCTTGGATGCGCTTGCGGCACGGCAGGTGTGGCTTGAGTTGCTCAAGAATCCGCATATCGCGGAGCGCATGCTTCTCATGCCGATAGGGATCATAGAACCCTTCAGCGCATTCGTCGACAATCGAGACCGTAGCAGGACGCCCCGACCCATTGTTGCGCCATTCGAGAAGATCAAGTTCATGATCGAGGAAGCGCAGGTTCTTCATGCCCCCTCTCTGCTCACGGACACTCGACATAAATCGAGATGGGTTCTCTTGGGCTCAGTAGACGGCGACCTGGCGCCACACGTGCGAGAGGCCATCGGGGCGATTCCACTGCTCGGACATGAAACGTTCATGGCGTGCGAACGCCTGGCGCGCAAAGCGGGAATCCTTCTGGGCCAAGCGGGCTCGATCGAAGCGGATCAAATCTTCTGGATCATCAGCGATACCACCTTGGACGCGGCACAAGACGGTCTGAATCCCGCCACAGCGATCTGGACAGCAGAAACCGAGCGTGTTCTGCGCCGTGCAGACGGATCGACCTTGCGTGGCAACCTCCAAGAACAGCGGCGAGCCGGCATCCTACCCTACCTTGCTGTAGTGAACCGTACGAGCGAGTCGCACGCCAAACTTAACGGCTGGCTGGAGTATCTCGCGACCAAGGGCACGGGAGACGAATCACTGAGGCTTTCCTTGCACGAGAAACGAGAGGCATTGCAGAGACTTCAGGATGCGCTTCTGGATGCCCAGAGCAAACTGGCATTGGAGCCTGGCGAGGACAGCGACGCAGATCGTGCCGACTATCAACGGGCATGGAATGTCTTTAGCGACGCTTTTCAGATCTATCACACGGAGATCAAGGACAACTTCATGAGAGTTCGCGACCGCGTAGAACAGGCCTGGGCTAAGGCCTAACGAGGGGCCAGTTCACTGCGCCGATCAAAGGAGGAGGCCGACAATGGAAGGTGACGTTCAGAAAGAGAAGATACCGGGACATACGAAGCAGGATGCGCTTGCTGCGCGATCTAAATCACTTGAGCAACAGGGAAACGTCCTTTCAAGTGCGAAGGTCTATCTGTCCGGCCCGATGGATTTTGTTGCCTCCCGCACTGAGGAGAAACGCACCGGATGGCGGACGCGTGTGGGGCAGTTCATGCGCGAGTATGGCACCGAAGTACGCGATCCGTGGAATAAGCCCGTTGTGGTCGGGATGCCCCACTACGGCAAAGAAGACGAATTCTCCACGAACAAGCGTTACACCTGGACCTACGAAGACTCAGAACAGGGTGATCGGATTCGATCGGACCTGTGCGGCGAATTCTGGGCCACGCTTCACACGGACCTGCGAATGGTCGATACGAGTGACTTCCTGATCGCCTATTGCCCGACGAACATCTATAGCGTAGGAACCGTCCATGAGATCGTAATGGCACGCTTGCAGAACAAGCCGGTGCTGTTCGTCAGTCCGCCGGTTTCATTCCCCTCCCTTGACCGCCTGGAAGCGCATCTGGAGTCCGCAAGCGACGGGGAGGGACAACGGCTCCTCACGGCGCTCGCGAATGAAGCGCCGCTACGCCCAAATCCAAGTGGTATTCCAAGCATGTGGTACATGGCGCTCTTGGATGGGCACTACTTCTTCGATGGGTTTGGTTTTGCGGCCTACGCAGAGCGCTTCGGATGGGAGCCAAACGCACTGGATGAACGAGAGGAAGCATTCCCCCCGAAGAGACCTCTTCTGCCTTATCTGGAAAAGCTCAATCGATCGATCCCGAAGCGGTACGACCCGGAGCAAGACGCCTACGTGGAGAACGCGGATTGGCTGATCTTCGGCGGATCTGATACGGAATAGCTGCAGACGGAGGCCATCATGCGGCGTAGAGCACAGAAGGGCGACTTCTCGGTGCGCGGCATCGCCGGAAGCCATACAGTTCTCCTGGGGATGAACGTGCTGAGCGAATCAGCCCGTAAGGGATTGTTGGGATTCTCCGTAAAACGGACCGACCATACGGAAGACGAGAGCTACTGGTTGAAAGGCTTCCGTACCTTCGAGCAAAACGCCTCTGGCCATCCACCCGGTACGCTCGTTAGCACGTGGCTGAATCCCATCCAGGACTTCGTGTGGGCCGACTATACGGCCAAGCCCGGGCATCGCTATACCTACATTGTCGTCCCGCGGCATGGGACGCCGGACAATCTCCTCTTTCATCCTGCGGTCCGATTGACGATCTCGACGGAGGACGAGGACAAGGGCACGCACGCCGTGTTCTTCAATCGCGCAGCAGCGGCGTCGCAAGCGTACTGCCGCAAGTTCGGCAATGTGTCGCCATTGGAGGTTGGCCCTCCGGCACTGGAGTGGCTATCGCGGGGCTTGGTGGAGGCATTGATCGGATTCATCCGGCAGGCCAAGGGAGAGGGCTGGGGGATTCGCGCCTCGGTGTACGAGTTTACGCACCTTCCAGTTCTCATTGAGTTCAAGGCGGCTATCGATCGGGGTGTGGATGTT
>SPBW01000210.1 GCA_004525685.1 Candidatus Atribacteria bacterium | reverse complement strand
ACGGCAGAGCAGCCGTGGCTTGTGTTCAGGCAGTACCTGCGTGGTGTGCAAGATGAATTCGATGACTACGACTTCGAGTTGCTCTCTGCCGAAGGTGACGAGTATCACCTTCAGGGCACGGCAGTGACGGACGACGCCGTCTACGGACGCATCGATCTGTGGGTTGATTCCCAGACGTTCGTTCCCAACCGGCGAAGCTTGTATGACGTAGACGACAACTTGTTGGTTGAGCTTCGCATCCTGGAGGTGGAGCTAATTGGGGAGTCGCTCTACATGGCACGCACGCTGGAGACTTACGACGAAACTGGCGAGTTGAGAAGCGCCATTCACTACGACTCGATCATGGTGAACAGTGGGCTCGATCCCGAGCTGTTCGTCCGAGAGGAGGAGGCGGCTGATGAGTAATCGTGCTCCGGTCTTTCACGCTGAAACCTTGACCAAACGCTTTGGAACTCTGCGTGCGGTTGATGATGTCACGATGGCGATTGATCGCGGTGAGATTTACGGATTGGTTGGTCCCAGTGGCTCCGGGAAGACAACGCTGATCCGCATGCTGTGCGGGCTGGCAGTGCCTACTGTAGGCGCTGCGGAGCTGCTTGGCTCCTCCATGCCGTCTGAGCGTCGCGTAGTGGAACACCGATTTGGCTACATGCCGCAGGAGCGTGCCATCTATCGTGATCTTTCCGTTGCCGAGAACCTTCTTTTCTTTGGGCAGATTTATGGCATGCTACGTTCGCGAATCATCGAACGAACGCGTGACTTGCTCGACTTGATGAAGCTCTCAGATCGTGCGAAGCAACGGACGGACAAACTTTCTGGCGGCGAGAAGCAACGGCTTTCGCTCGCCTGCGCCCTATTGCACGAGCCGGAAGCCTTGTTGTTGGACGAGCCGACCATCGGTCTCGATCCGGCGTTGCGCCGCGAGTTCTGGGATCACTTCCACGAACTGAACGACAATGGGCGGACGATTCTGTTGTCTACGCACTATCTCAACGAGGCGGAGTGGTGTGACCGTGTTGGTCTCATGCAACTGGGACGACTGATCGCCGAGGGCACTCCGGATGCACTCAAGGCGATGGCCAGTGCGCGAAGCGGTCAGGAGCGACCGGATATGGAAGAGGTATTTCTCATTCTCACACGAGAGGGCGTTGCCGGAGGTGTGTCATGAAGTTGTATCGAATTGCCGCAGTCACAGAACGTGTGCTCCGGCAGCTATGGCATGACCGGCGGGTGCTCGTGTTCATGCTGATGCTCCCTGCAATCGCCATGCTGTTGTTTGGGTATTCATTCTCTGGCGATATCACCGATGTGCGTATCGCCTTCATCGACGAAGACAACACGGATTTGACGGAATCGATTCTGGAAAGCCTGCAAGATGCCGAAGCGTTCAAGGTGACGGTACTTGACAGTGTTAACGATCCCCAGCACTTGCTGCTATCCGAACACTATCAAGCGGTCATTCGACTTCCCGACAAGTTTACCAGTCTCTATTACGCTCACTTTGCCATGGGTGTCGCTACCAGTGCCCAGGGAACCGTTGACCTAACGCTTGACGAATCAGATCCTCAGATTGCTGCAACGATTCGCATGGGACTAGCCGACGCCATGATGGATTTGGGGGAGGGTGGTCCAGTAGACATTGAAACGCGTGAGTTGTATGGCGTGGAGGTTCGATTCATCGACAGCTTCGCTCCCGCCATCATGGGATTCGTCGTTTCTCTGCTTAGCATCGTTCTTACATTGCTGTCGATCGTGCGAGAGAAGGTCGATGGAACATTTTCTCGAGTTTGGGTGTCTCCGGTTCGGCGTGCCGAGTTCATCCTCGGCTATGTGATCGCCTTTGGTCTCATCGCCTTGGTGCAATCGCTTGTCGTCCTGACGATTGGAAAAACTGTCTTTGACATCGTCATCAACGGATCGATTTTTTGGGCCTTTGGCTGCACCATTCTGTTTGCTGTCGGGAGCGTTGGGTTGGGAACCCTGTTGTCTGCTTTGGCTCAAACGGAATCCCAGGCGATCATCTTCTTTCCTCTGGTCATTCTTCCGTCCGTGCTGCTATCGGGGATGATGTGGCCAGTCCAGGCGATCCCCCGGTTGCTGCGACCGTTGACCTATCTTGTACCAGTCACTTACTCCAATCGGCTCCTTCGCGCCGTCATGGTCAAGGGCTTGGCCCCTTGGCAGGAGCCTGTTGGCTTCATTGGCGTGCTGGTGTTTGTTGT
Source organism: Candidatus Atribacteria bacterium (assembly GCA_004525685.1). Classification (GTDB taxonomy): domain Bacteria; phylum Bipolaricaulota; class Bipolaricaulia; order UBA7950; family UBA9294; genus SPBW01. The sequence continues at coordinate 1,388 of SPBW01000210.1, read as the reverse complement.
GTTGACCATTGCCTTGTCCAGCGTTGTATTGCGGCAATCGGCAGGAGAGCGGGAATAGCCTGACGCTTGGTCCACCGGCTGCGACGGCGCCGTCTTCTCAAGTGCCAATCTTTCAGCTATGGTGATTGAATCAAGAGTAGAGAGAGCGAGGCGCCATGCTTGAGTGGATAGGACTCCCTGCGACGGCCGTTTGGTGGGCGGTCATTGCGTCAGCGGCGATGTTTGGATTGACGTTGCTTGTGATCCCGTGGTTTGTCATCCGCATTCCCGTTGACTACTTCGCTGACAGCGAGCGCACGGCGGCTGACTCCCCATTCAGAAGCCTATGGACCCGATGGCTCTTTCTGATTGCAAAGAATCTTCTGGGTCTCGGATTCCTCTTCTTCGGGCTGCTGATGCTCGTTCTCCCCGGTCAAGGCATCCTGACGATTCTGATCGCGCTGATGCTCCTAGATTTTCCCGGCAAGTTCAAACTCCAGCGCTGGGTGGTATCCAGAAAAGGCGTTCTTGACGCCATCAATTGGGTGCGCAAGCGCTACCAGAAAGAGCCGCTGATCTTTGATCCGTATGCGGAACCTTAGTAGCGCCGCCAAATGGCCGTAGGCAACACCGATATGACGCTAGCCATTGCATTTTCCTTCTGCAGCAGTATGATAATGGAACAGTGTTATGTGACGAAGGATTGGAGGATGCATGCCCACCCTAGAGCGTCGGTTGCGAATAGAGATCCGCATCGGCACATCCTGGCACGTTGAGATCTGTTTTCCGAAGTGGTGTAGTGGGTCGCTAGGTGGGTATTTCCGCATTCAACTCTAGTTGTCGAAGCAGCTTCGCCTCGCTCATGGCCTGCACATCAAGGTTGCCTATCGGAGTTGCTTATGATACTCGTCGATTCGCCAAAGCGGCACCATGCCAACTCCCTCATAGAGCTTCAGTGCACCCGTGAGGTTGTTGGTGTCGACATCGAGATCAACATGGGTACGATGGTGTCTGTAGAAGGTGGCAAAGGCATGGACGAGCAGCGCGCGCCCAATCCCTCGACCTCGCCACCGATCACGCACTCCTAAGGTGAAGATGTAGGCTTGATTCTCATCGCCAGAGTACTTGGTTGTACCGAGGCATACTCCGACGACTTCGCCCTCTTCCTGCGCCACATGCCAGACAGCGGGGTCGATGTCAGGATCATCATCAAGCGATTGCCTATACCGCGAAACATCCTCGGCATGTTCCCGCTTCACGAAGCCCCGGTGATTGCGAAATGCCTCCAGAATGGTTCTCGAAATGGCAGGCAGATCGTGCAGCGGAGCGAAGTAGGATTCCCTCTGGGATGGAGTCAACTGGCGCCTCGCTCAGCGCCATTCGCATCCGCAATGTGTGGTGCACGAGTT
>SPBW01000180.1 GCA_004525685.1 Candidatus Atribacteria bacterium | reverse complement strand
GCGACGCGCTCATCGGATTTCGCAATGGCTTCTAGCACCGTATAATTCCAAGGCTATGGAAAAAACCATCGAAGAGCTGTTGCTTCATCGTGAGAATCCGCTCGGCCAAGGTCTGAGTGTTGTGTTCCCTGATTATGCAGGCTACTGCATCTCCAAAGTGCCCGCGCTCATCGGCTCCATTCTCGGAGCCAGCAACGGGTCAGCGCCCATCACAAAGCTGGGTGATCCCTTCCGCAGCTACAGCCGCATCGTCTTCTTGGTTCTGGATGGATTGGGCTATCGCAAAGCTCAAGCCCTTTTTCGGGAGTACCCCGATTCTGCGCTGCGTGGATTGGGAGAGGCCGGATGTCAGGTTCCGCTCACGTCGGTGTATCCCTCCACAACGGTTGCCGCGCTCAGCTCGCTAAGCACAGGTCTCACGCCATTGGAGCATGGGATGATCGGCTATCGCCTCTATCTACGAGAAACGGCCAGCATCACCAACATGATTCGATTTACGACGATTGGCAACTCTCGTCCTGACAGCGCCTTCGCTATCGGCCTTGATCGAGAAACGTTGATTCCTCATCCGACAGTTCACGAGCGACTGCAAGCCCAAGGCATCTCCGTGCACTCCGTCCTTCCAGGCTACATCGCCAACAGCGGCCTGTCGACGGCGCATTATCGCGGATGCACAGAAGTGCACTCCGCAGTCAGTCTGCCCGACATGTTTGTCCGCACGCGAGAGATCCTTCAGAAGAGCGGCGACAAGACGTTCATCTCACTGTATTGGCCCGGTCTAGACTCCGTCGCCCATGTCATGGGCCCGGATTCCGAATCCTATCGAGACGAGTTCTGCGCAGTGGATGCCGCCATTCGGCGTGGCCTTGTCGGGCAAGTGGAGGACACCCTGTTCATCGCAACCTCGGATCACGGCTTTGTCTCCATGAGACCAGAGGACTATCTGTTGCTCAACGGCGAATTCGATGCAGATCGCGCTCTACTGATGCCGCCCGTAGGAGAGCCGCGTGCGTCCTACTTGTATGCTCGCGATGGCAAGAAGAAACTCATTCGAAACGCATTCGCGAGCCCTCGCGATGACGGACTGATCTGTATCGACTCGCAGGAACTCGTCGATTCCGGCTTGATCGGAATCAATACGCCACATCCAGAGATCGCCAACCGCATTGGAGATCTGGCCCTCTTGTCCACAGGCACTGCGGGAACATTCCAAGAGTATCCCGACGCTGCATTGCTTCGCGGCATGCATGGCGGACTAACAGAAGAGGAGATGCTCGTTCCACTGATCATGGCGCCTTTGTAGCGCCAAGAGAGAGAAGGAGATTTGATGATTCACGTTGGCCGAAGTGGAAACGTCGAACCCCGCATCTACCACGACGGGGACAAGGTTCGTCATGTGGAGAAGCGCGTGCTAGTGGGCCCCGCTCAGCACGCACCGAATTTCTCCATGCGCAAGTTTACTGTTGGCGCAGGCGGCTGCAGCCCCTATCACACCCATCCCTGGGAGCACGAGGTCTATGTTCTCACAGGGCAGGGAGAGGTGCGCTCTGCCAGTGGCAGCCAGGCCGTCGTCCCCGGAGACTTCGCTCTCGTTCCGCCCAATGACGAACATCAATTCGTCAATATCGGAGACGGTGTGTTTGAGTTTCTGTGCATGGTGCCCCTGGATGGTGAAGACGGATAGATGGGGCAGCGTGCGCTTGTCTGTCTAAGTGGCGGCGTCGATAGCTCTGTAGCCGCATGGCTCCTCAAACAACGGGGTTATGAAGTATCGGCGATCACCTTCTGGTTCTGGTCATTTCCCAATGCACCCGATTACGCTGGAAAGACCAAGTGCTGCGCGCTCGATACGGCGGCACAGGCAGCCCGCGAATTGGGGATTGCCCATCAAGAGATCGACGCCAGCCAAGAGTTCCATGAGAAGGTTCTCGTAGACTATGTCGCTCGATATCGCCGAGGCGAGACACCCAATCCCTGTGGACGCTGTAATCGCCATCTGCGCTTTGGCTATGCTCTAGCGTACGCTCGCCAGCACGGTTTCGATCTCGTTGTTACCGGTCATCACGTACGCAAGGTAGGCAATCCCGACGGAACCTGGGGGCTGGCCCGCGGTGCCGATGCCAACAAGGATCAGACCTATTTTCTGTATGGACTGCATCAAGACGATCTGAATCATCTGGCCTTTCCTGTCGGCGAATTAACCAAGAGCGAGGTCTACGACATCGCACGAGAAGCCAATCTCAGTGCTGCGCAGCTTCCCGAGTCACAAGACCTCTGCTTCGCAGTAGACGGGGAAACCTCGTTCCTGTTTCCTCAAGAAGCGTTCTTACCGGGTCCCATCCTCACGCGCGATGGTACGAAGCTTGGCACGCACAACGGCTTGCCTCGTTACACCATCGGACAGCGCCGCGGCCTAGGCATTGCCGCCGACCGACCGCTCTTTGTCGTGGACATCAATCCTGAATGCAACGCGCTCATCGTCGGGCCGGAAGAAGCTCTTGAATGCTCAAGCCTGACTGCCTATGAAGCCAGCTACCTCTCAGGAGACCCTCCTCAAGATGGATCACTCGTCGATGCCAAGATCCGCTATCGCTCCCCCGCCACGCCAGCGAGGTTCAAGCTGCTGGCAGATGACCGCTTCGAGCTAACCTTCGTTGATCCCCTGCGCGCCATCACGCCCGGCCAGCTCGCCGTGCTCTACGATGGGGATCGCCTGCTCGGTGGCGGCACGATCGAGCGGACAGACGGGGCCGTTTCGTAATCGTGGCTATTGCGTATAATCCGATGCGATTGGAGGGGTGGGAGAGCGGCCGAATCCACCGGTCTTGAAAACCGGCAGACCTCTGGTCTCGCGGGTTCAAATCCCGCCCCCTCCGCAGCGAACTCAACGCTGAAGCGTTGAGTCCCTTTGAGTTTCGCTTCACGAAACTCTATCGAGTCACACGCCAAGTTGCTTTGAGTAGTGACGAGTTTCGTTTAGCGAAACTCGTGCCTGGTGAGCTATATCAGCTTCTGCAAGTCACTCCCCGATGTTTCCCACGAAGAATTCGAGTGACTCGCAGCCGCTCCGGGTTTCGTGAAGCCAGGCTGGTACCTAATGAGCTATCCCAGCTCCTGTACGTCGCCAACCCGACGTTTGCCGCAGGCAAACTCGAGACGAACTCAATCCGAACGGATTGAGTTCGCGTTCGCAAATAATATCCTACTAGACAAGTAGTGTTTTATCGCTATCATAGACCTCTTACGAAAGGAGATGACGATGTCTGTCTTAGAATCGATTGGGAACACGCCGTTGGTCGAACTTCAGCACCTCGACGCCGAATACCCACACATCAAGATTCGTGCCAAGTTAGAAGGAAGCAATCCCGGAGGATCGGTCAAAGATCGCCCTGCCTTGTTCATGATTCGCGAGGCCATTCGTGAGGGGAAACTCACGCCAGACAAGATCATCCTTGAGCCCACGTCTGGGAATACCGGTATTGCGCTTGCCATGATTGGTGCCGCTATGGGCTATCGCGTCACGCTCTGCATGCCCGAGTGTGTAAGCAGCGAGCGGCGGCATACGCTCGAAGCATACGGGGCTGAGATTATTCTTACCCCCGGCAGCCAGAACACCGACGGCGCCATTCGCATTGCCCGAGACATGATGGCCGCCCATCCCGATCGCTATTTCATGCCGGATCAATTCGCCAATCCTCACAATCCGCAATCCCACTATGAGACAACGGGGCCGGAAATCCTCAAGCAAAACAGCGGACACATCGACGCGTTCGTGGCTGGCATGGGAACCGGTGGAACGCTGATGGGCATGTCACGCTTCTTGCGCGAGCACAGTCCAGGAACAAGAGTCATCGGCATCGAACCCACCGGCGGCCACACCATTCAAGGCCTGAAGAACATGAGTGAATCCATGGTACCTGAGATCTACGATGCCTCGATGCTCGATGAGAAGCTCACAGTCACCGATGCCGACGCCTATGGAACCGCTCGCCGACTGGCAACAGAAGAAGGTCTTCTCGTCGGCATGTCCAGTGGCGCTGCCGTAGCTGGAGCCCTGCAATATGCAGCCACCATCAAGCAAGGCACCATCGTCGTCCTCTTACCCGATCGTGGCGACCGCTACCTCAGCACCACCCTCTTCCGATCCATCTGTGCCGAATGCCCTCCGTAGAGTGGCAAAGGCATCTCGCGCAGAGCCGCAGAGTACGCAGAGAAAAGAAACCCGCCACAGCGCGACATGGGGAGACACGGCAGCGCCATACTCACGACGCACCCCGATGTTCCCCGGAGGGAAACTCGAGACGAGCCCATAGGGCTCGCAGACTCTGACGAATTCAATCCGTGAGGATTGAGTT
>SPBW01000088.1 GCA_004525685.1 Candidatus Atribacteria bacterium | reverse complement strand
TCTGACCCCTGCGACATCGTCGTCCTTTTGGATAGTGGAGATCCGTTCTTGGTGCAGACCCTGCGTTTCCAGGTCATCAGCGACATCTAGCCTCTTGCTGACACAAAGGGCGGTGGGTTTACCCATCGCCCTGATCTGTCCCCCCAATGGCCTGCTTCTTGACGGCAATCCGAGTTTCGGACCCCCTTGACCGGCCACTGGTCAGGACTCCAGCAGATGCGTTCCATGAAGGGTGTAATCAAGCGCTCTCGCTCTGCGATCCGATCCGCCAGAGTGCGTCAATCGGAAGGGCGTGGAGATTCTTCCCAAGGGGGGACGTTTTCACTTCCTCCGTAAAGGATGACTCCGCGGTGGAACTTGCTTCCCGCGAGTTCTCTCAGAAGCTCGAGTCCGCGCACATCATCATCCCGAACGCGTGAAGCGGTCTTGACCTCAATGCCAACCATGTCGCCTGCAGGGCTCTCCAGGACGAGGTCCACTTCCACGCCTGCGTGTGTGCGGAACGAGGCTACAGCACCGGCGAGTTCACTCTGTTGATTGAATAGGGCAATCCTTCGGATTGCTTGGAGAAGGCCATTCTTGCGAATGGCCTTCTCTGGGTAGAAGTTGGGCTCTTACAAGTCGGTGGGCTCACCCTGCAGGTGAATGATGGGTTGAGATGACGATGATCGGTTCGTCACTTTCCCTATAGGAAGGACAAGCAACCCAACCACCAGCAACAGCGTTGCCCCGATGATGGTGGCTTTGCCGTAAGGGCTCCGCCATCCGGCGATTCCGAGGCCCAGTGCACACACGACGAGCATGCCGCTGACAATGAGCCCAACCCCCGTCCACGAATCATTGGTCAGTGACTCCAAGATGAGTCCGAGGACAAAGATTCCGATCGCGCCCAAGAGGATGAAGAAGCCAAGCCTTCCAATTGCCCGATCGCGTCCCTTCCGAATCGATGTGTCGATGTCGTCATCGACTCGATACGACTGCGGATCGTCCATCGACGCCAACACCGCACGAACATCGTCCACACTGGGCGGATTCGATCTGCGACTCGTCAATTCATCTCGAATGTGTGCGCGAAGGCCATCAAGGACTTCCTGACGCTCCGTGAAATCGAGGTGTGCCAGCCTGCTTCCTACGCGGCCTAAGTATCTGTCAATTAGTCTTTCTGCTTTTCGTGATTTGGTCATGATAGGTTTCCTTCCGATGCTTCCTTTCTTCCTGAGCGAAGCTGATCAACCGCCTCCGTGAGAAGATCCCAATAGGCATTAAGTGACCGCATTCTCTCTCTTCCTGAGGCCGATAATCGGAAGACTCTCCGTGGAGGTCCTCCTGGCGAGGGTTCATCGCGTACCGCGACGAATCCCTCGGTCTTCATCCTCGCAAGAATCGGGTAGACCGTACTCTCGCGAATATCCAAGCCGTCGATCTCCTTGAGGCGTTGGACGATCTGGTATCCATGCCCCTCCTGAACTTGCAGGAGATTCAACACGCACAACTCCAGTAATCCTCTACGGAACTGACTAATCCAACTTGTCATCGCTATTCCTTTCTACGTACTACGTGAAGCATAGTACCGAGGAAATCACTGCTTGTCAAGACCGGATCCTCGGGATCCTTTCAGAACGTCGATAGTGCCCATTAGGAAATGCTTTCTGTCATCCACAAGGAGTTCGCGCTTGGAGCCTGCCTCTACTCCCTGTATGGTGGCGACATCAAACGTACAACTCAGGAGGCACATGATGCCATAGGCTGCACCGCGACGAGAGACGCAGTCAACGTCGCTTCACGCCTTGAGGAACCCACGAGAAGGATGGCGAGATCCTCATGTCGGATCGTGTGCAAGCCCTTCTCAACGGTACGCATGAGGTGAAGCATTCCGGGTCGACCAAACTCAGAGGGCGCCAAGAAGCTATCACGTTTATCGGATGGGGAATGCAAAGGCGCATGGCGAGTGATTGAGCGAACGAGGGATTGACCCCTTTCGCATGTTCCGTAGTTGAAGACAAGGATTGGAGAAGCAGGATGACTACGAAACACGCGAAATAATCTTCAGGGTCAGACCCTGTATCGTGCATTGCATATCGCCTGTTCGGAGGTCGGGCTCTTGCTTTCGAATCACAATCGCCCAGATCGTCAAACCCTGTAGCTGCTACACCGCCAGCTTCTGTCCCAACTTGTGCGTTCGCTCAAGATATCGATCCATGCCAACCTTCTCGACACCGCCTGCATAGAGCGTGCCGATGAGCTTGGCGTTGAGCGAATCGCCAATCGTCGACTTGATCAGCTTGGTGGCGTCGTCGCAAAACATGCGCAGGGCAGGCACGATAGGCCCACTGCTCATGATGGCAATGGCTTGCTTCTTCTGGGAGGTCCGTGGCTAGGGACAGCCCTTAACAGGCCAGCGCCCGGCCTTGCCATCGTCCAGCAGATGCTCCACGAGGAATATGATCAAGCGCTCTCGCTTTGCGATTCGATCCGCCAGAGCGCGTCAATCGGAAGGGCGTGGAGATTGTTCCCTAGGGAGACGCTCTCACTTCCTCCGTAAAGGATGATCCCTCGATGGAACTTGCTTCCCGCGAGTTCTCTCAGAAGCTCTAGCCCGCGCACATCATCATCCCGAACACGTGCAGCAGTCTTGACCTCAATGCCAACCAGGTCACCCGCGGAGCTCTCCAGGACAAGGTCTACTTCAACGTTATTGTGAGTGCGGAAGTGGTACATTGACGGGCGCGTCTTACTCCACGAGATCTGCTTGCGGAGTTCCATGGCAATGAAGCTCTCTAAGATGTGTCCAAAGGGTGTCGCATCGCTTTCCACCTGCCGTTCATCGAGGCCGATAAGGTGTGCGATCAGTCCTGAGTCATTGAGCAAGATCTTGGGCCGCTTGATCAACCTCTTGCCGAGGTTTGGAGCCCACGCTGGCAGAGGATAGAAGAGATAGATCGCTTCGAGCAGCGAGAGGTAGCGCTTGAGCGTGGTCTGTGGGAGCCCTACAGCTCCTGAGAGTTCCGTGTAGTTCAGTTGATGCCCAGCTCGCGCAGCCAGCAGACGCAGAAGGCGGGGGAGTTCAGTCAGATACTCGATGTTTGCGAGATCACGCAATTCGCGATGGATGACGGTAGTAACATACGCATCAAACCAGGCTGTACGGCGCGCCAGGGTCTTGCGGCCGATGACCTCTGGATAGCCTCCACGGAGGACCCGCTGAATGAGATCGGATCGACTCGACACTCTCTCGGAGAGTGCCGCCAGAATCGTTTTGGAGAACACTGCATCCACGAACGTTTCCTGGCAAGATTCCATCTCGCCCTGAGAAAACGGCCACATCGTCAGAACCTCCATCCTACCAGCAAGTGACTCGCTAAGCTTGGGAAGAAGGAGCACATTTGCTGAACCTGTCAGAAGGAATCGTCCAGAGACTCGCTCACGATCGACAAGTGCCTTGATGGCCACAAAGATCTCGGGCACACGCTGCACTTCGTCCAAGATGATCGGACTGTTGTAGGCATCGAGGAATCCCAACGGATCACGCTTGGCTGCACCCATTGTCGTCGCATCGTCAAAGGTGAGGTAGCGAGCAGGATGCAGCTCTCGTGAGATCTCCCGAACTAACGTACTCTTCCCGGTCTGCCTGGCACCATGCAGGAGAACGACAGGCGTGTCAGACAATGCCTCAAGAAGGCGGTTTGTGAGGTTCCTCCTAAGAAGATTCATAGGAGCATACTAACCACTTCGCGGGTGTTTTTCAACCACTTCATGGTTGTTTCGCACCGCCAATCTATTGAGAACATCTTCTCCAATTTCGGAAGCCGATTCACTCCCAAGGAGATCAGCTCGAGAAACTAAGCATTGGTTTCGTAGTTGCAGCCTTCGCGCCATTTCGCGCATTTCGTAGTCCCAGGCTTTTCTAGGATCCTCTTCTGTCAACTACTGTGATGCAAAACTCGCGAGAGAGTCCAAGCCAAGTACTCCGTTCTCATATTCTGTGGGTGCAGTTCTTTTCGCGGCATTTCGCGCATTTCGTAGTCATCCCGCCTCTCCGACCCTTGTCTTCAACTACGAAAATCGCGAGTCCCGCGAAAGGGTCCGAATCAAGAAGCCCATTCTCTTGCGCAACTCTCTCGAGGTTCAGGGCACACACTCATCATTCCACAATGCTGAACCCTTACTAGTCATCTGATCTCAGATCGCAGACTCGAAAGCGGTCGCTACGTCGCCAGCTTCCGCCCTAGCTTGTGAGCCTTCTCAAGATAGCGATCCATCCCCACTTTCTCGACACCGCCTGCATAGAGCGTGCCGATGAGTTTGGCATTGAGCGAATCGCCGATCGTGGATTTGATGAGCTTGGCGGCGTCGTCACAGAACATGCGTAGGAAGGGCACGATGAGGCCGCTGCTGAGGATGGCAATCGCCTGCTTCTTGACGGCGATTCGTGGTTCTGGCCAGCCCTTGACGGGCCAGCGCCCAGAACGAGCCATGGTCCAGCAGATACGTTCGAGGAACGTCTTGGTCGCTGCGTTGCCCGTCCCGCGCCGAAGAACGGGGTGCCAAAGATGTGGGCTTCAGGCCATGCGCTCTTGACACCATCGATCGCGATCGACCAGTGTGCAGATCGTCCTACCCTTCCGATAGCTCCCCATGATCGCAACAAGCTTCATTCCCGCATCCAGACCTACAGCTCTCTTGGACTGCTGTGACGCGAAACACGCGAAAGGGTGGAAGTCAAACCCCACGGAACCCACCGGTTGATTCGTAGTTGTAGTTCTCGCGGCCTCAATGCGTTTCGTGGTCCCGGTCCTTCCAGAGTCCAGTTCTTCGGATCGCTCGCGCCCCCGACGACGCTAGTTCGGCGGAGAGGCGACTTGAAGGGTGACGAGGCCCTCTACGGGATGCAACGTGTATAGAAAGCCCGATGTCTTGGTTCCAATGTGCAACGAGAGGCGGCAACCAATGATATCACCTGCGGACAAGCTGAGATTCGCCTCTTCACCAACGATATCCATCATGTACGAGATCTCGAAGAACGTGCCCGTTGCCGTTCGGATCACGACGCCTGTTCCGCTAGTGCTTGAATCGAGATTCCAGGCTCCTGCATCCGTGTTCCAGATGTAGCCATTCAAGAATCCGCCTGAGCCGTTGTCGTAGAGTGTGAGATTGACGTCTCCGGCAGAACCGCCCCCAGCCATGTCGCCGTAGAGGAAGAGGCCCAGATAACCCCCATCCGCCATCTCTCCGCCTACATCCACCGCGATGTATAGCTTCGCCTCATCGTTCATCACGTGGAAGGTGGCTGGGACCGTTCCCCCTCCAAACTCCGCTGGCCAGAACACATCGAAGGTCTGCATGCTTGCGCCGTCCCACTCGCCAGATTCCTTCACGCCATCAATGACTGCAGTTCCGAACGAACTCACTTGCTCCGTCGGTGTCTCTTGCGCCCGAGCTGCTTGCTCGGACATCTCCGCCTGCCCCTCAGACTCAGCAGCAATGATGACATGCAAGCGGCCGCTATCCGGTGCATAGGTCCACGTTCCGTCGGAGCCTTCCGGCTTCACGTGCACCATCATGGCAAGCCCGATCTGATCTCCAGGTGCAAGCGCAATCGGCCATCCGCCAACCGTCGCTTCAAGTGCGTGGGAGAGTTCGTAGAACGTGTATGTGCCGTTGTTCTCAACGGATCCCGATCCATCGATTTCCCGGTCGTATGTCCAGCTTTCCGGTTCCTCGACTCGGTAGTAGCTGTTGAGGCCCCCTCTTGCATAGAACATGAGGTTGATGTCGCCAGTCTCCCATTGGCCATCATCGTCCTTGTCCAAATAGAGATCTACATAACCCTCATCCAGACTGCCGATCTGAAACTCTACACCGACGTACAGATTGGCCGAGTCATTCATCACATACAAGGCAGTTGGCGTCGTCCCCCCACCGAACTCCGCAGGAAGAATGGCTTCAAACTCGTATTTGGCTGCACCATCCCACTCGCCTGGCGCTTTCATGCCGTCAATCGTCGCTGTCCCGTATCCAGACACTGGCTCACTCTGCGCAACAAGCGAGCCGACGGCGCTGCAGACGATGGCGACAGCCAGAAAGACAGTCCGTCCCTTTCTTGCAGTTGATGACATGAAGCAACCTCCTCCAACCAATAGTCAGCCTATTATTGCATTCACGATCACCCGAAATGAAAACACCTCCGGTGCCCCCCTCTCAAGGGATATCCCGGTCATGCGCCCGGTTCCTGGTCCTTCGAGCGTGTCAGCCGCCTCGATCCAAGGATTGTCACGACAGCAATCGCCGCCAAGGCAAGCGTTCCAACGGTAACCAAGTCTCCCGTCAGCTCGGCTGCTGCATTGGCGTTTGGCAACGCGAAGATGATGAATCCACCCGTGATACTGACATGGGTCAACACCATCATCAGCATGCTGTGTTTGGCGCTGTTGTGTATCCACACCATCGGGAAAGTCTGGACAATCGGAAGAATAGCCAATACAAGCAAGATGGGAACAGCATCCCGCCATACCTGGATAGACCCATGTAGTTGATCGGGGCGTGCCACAGTGCCCACACGATGCCGACGATAAGAGCCGACTTCTGTGCACTGTGCTGTTTCAACAGCCTGGGCAACATGAACCCCCGCCAGCCAAACTCTTCCATCACCCCGGCCAACAAAGCGATTGGCAAGGCGAAAGCTAGCTGACCAAGAATATCGAGTTGGGAGAGGTCCGCCCCAAACAAGCCTCGGATGAGAACACTCACGCCAATCACGGCTGGAATGAATAGGAGAGATACTGCGTACCAGATCGGATTCACTCGCCAGCGACCCGCGCGTGAAAGGAGTTCGCGTACGCCTGCCTTGCCATCGACGATTCTTGTGAATAGGAATCCAAAGACACTCGGACTGGCGACGAAGAATACGAGTGCCACATGAATGAATTGCGGCCCCGCGATTGGATCCACCGGAACGAGTGCGATGATCACTGCCATGAGGATCCACGTCCACAACACGATGAACACCGCGAAACTCAGCACCGGTCGTCGCTTAATCAACTCTCTCACACTATCCCCTCTCTCGCCAGAACCTCCGCTGGGAAGGCTAGTCGTCCTGGTCCCCGTCACGCTCCATGTATTCCTTGATCTTGCGCTCTTCCCATTTGGAGCCGGAATGCGGGCCGAAGACCCGGAATCCGTGCAGCACAAGACCCAAGCCCCACCCCATTGCCGGCCAGTACACCCACCAGCTACCGTGATCTCGATAATCGATGAAGAACAAGAACGACATGATGACAACATAGGCTGCCAAGCTCATATAGAACTCTCGTAGATCCTTCACTCGTTTCCTTGCACGCTCGTACCGCTCATTCTGCGCCATGATTCACCCCTCCTTAGGAATACGACGACAAGATCCTAGCCGAATCTAGGATAGTGCCGATACAGTACAGGCAACGCGAAACCAAGAGCAAGTCCCTATCTGCTCCAGGACAGATTGTCTCTGCGCGAGGAATACGCTAGTGTGGCATCGAGGTGACCTATGGCACGTTTCTTTCACAAGAGTTCAGAGAAAGCAGGGCAGACGCCCGGCACGGCCGTGTATGTCGGCGCAGCGAAACATGAGACCGTGACCGTGGAACGGTACGAATTCGATGAGGTCGATCTAGAGTGCGCGGAAGCCGTTCCACTCGGCTCCGTACAGGCTCCTCGCGATTCTCAGAAGACATTGTGGATCAACGTCGACGGCGTTCATGAGGTCGACCTGGTGCAAGCACTTGGCACCATATTCGAGCTGCATCCATTGGCCATCGAGGACATCGCTCACACAGGTCAGCGCCCCAAGGTGGAGGATTACGGGAACCATGCTCTGCTGGTGCTGCGCATGTTGCGTTGGAACGAGAAGGACGATCAGATTGACGACGAGCAGGTCAGTCTCGCTATTGGACCATCGTGGGTCCTGTCGTTTCAAGAGCGCAAGGGTGATGTCTTCAATCCTATTCGGGATCGTCTCAAGTCTAGTCGCGGTCGCATTCGCAAGATGGGCGCGGACTACCTTCTGTACGCGCTGGTGGATGCCATCGTCGACCACTACTTCGTTATCTTGGAGACACTGGGGGATCGGATTGAAACCCTCGGCGAACAGATGGCCGAGGATCCCAACAGGAAGGATCTCGTATCCATTCGGCATCTCAAGCGGGAATTGCTATTCATGCGCAAGTCCGTCTGGCCACTGCGCGAAGTCCTCAGTTCGCTGCAGCGAGACGGAGCTGTATCGATCCACGAAGAGACAGTGCCTTATTTCCGCGATGTGTATGATCATACGATTCAGATCATCGATACCGTGGAGACGTTCCGCGACATGGTATCCGGACTGATGGACCTTTATCTCTCAAGCATCAGCAATCGAATGAACGAAGTGATGAAGGTGCTCACGATCATTGCCACCATCTTCATCCCGCTTACTTTTGTGGCCGGACTCTATGGCATGAATTTCGCCTACATCCCCGAATTGCAGTGGCGATACGGCTACTTCGGCGCATTGGGTCTGATGGGCGTGATAGCCTGCGGCATGTTGATCTATTTCAGACGCCGCAAGTGGCTGTAGTCACACGCCATTTATCACAAACAGCTTTCCGGGATTGAGAATGCCGTTGGGATCGAGCGCGTCTTTGATGGCCTTCATGGCGCGCAACTCGTCTCGTTTTGATGCCGCGAGGATATCATTCTTCAAGAAGCCGATGCCGTGCTCGCCGCTGACGGCGCCGCCCAGTTCAACGGCCTT
>SPBW01000202.1 GCA_004525685.1 Candidatus Atribacteria bacterium | reverse complement strand
TTGCACCCTATGTGATCCGTGTGCTCGTGCGTGCTGATGATGTAGGCCGGCTTGCCGAACCCCCACGAAGCGACAGCAGCACGTAAATCCTCTGCCATCTCCGCACTTCCCGTGTCCACGAGAACGACCCCTTCGTCTGTTACCAGAGCCGTGAGGCTTGATGGTGCATCGGGGAACTTCTTCGACAGGTGAAACACATGCTGGGAAACTTGATGGATCTTCATGACTCTCCTTTGGTTCGACTCAGGTCACGGCTTCGCTTACTTGGACATCAAACTAATGGCAGAAAAAAACTACGCCTCTAAATTCATCGCAATACGATGAAGGAAGGCAGCTAATTCCTGCTTCTCCTCTGCAGAGAACCCTCGATAGGTACGAGCGAGGACATCGTTTGAGATTTCATGGAATGCGCCCTCCAGCTTTCGGCCGCGATCCGTCAGGCGCACGAACATGATTCGTCCGTCCTTCTCATCCTTCCTCTTCTCGACGTATCCGTGCTTCGCAAGCTTCTCGATCAGCGTGGTCACCGTGGATCGATCTCTGTCGATGCGCGTTGCGATCTCGCTCATCGCAAGCTCGTCACCGCGGAACAACTGGCTGAGGATCGCGCCATGCGAAGGGGCAAGCCCCTGCATGCCGTGCGACTCCAGCTCAGCGCGCAGGAATCGATAGGCGCGCTCTCGGATCGTGCCTATCACAGCGATGATGGCTTGAGGATTCATGAATTCACTATACTTTGATATCCAACCATCGTCAACCAATGCGCAGCGTTTGAGGGCAAGGATCTCTGTCCGAGGATTCGCGGCTGAGCAAGAGACACTCCAAGGGCGATGATCCAGAGCGGTGGCCGGTGAAGGTTTCTATCAGAACAGGGCTGACGCAAGCACCTTGGGGAATTGCCCCTTCTCCACGCCGGCTTGAAGGACGCGAGCTAGTGCCGGGTTGATTGATAGGTAGACACGGAATGCGGCGACAGCTTCCTCAGGAACTCCAATCTCGTGATAGCCCATCCCCAACGACTCCCACCAATCGAGATACTTGCACTCCCGTTTGTCGTCCAAGAACTCACGGAGGCCGTCAAGGATTCCCTTCTTGTCCGCGTCCGCGGCTTGAGAGAACTGCTTAAGCATGCCCAAGATCTGCATCAACGTGCCGCCGACTTGCAGGATGCGCCCCAGTTCGGCGACCGGCTCGGCGTGATCCTCAATCGCCACGTCGAGGAGTGTGTCTGTACCCGGTTGCCCGTACCCCTTCTTCTTCACGGCGAGCCGACAACTTTGCTTGCCCCGAATGTCGCCACCCGCAGCATCGCCGGCAGACAGAGCCGCATACAACCGCGAGTGAAGCGATCCTGCGCTTTGCTCAAAGGCTTCCACCATCGCTTCCACAACGTCTGGACCTGCGAGGATATTGCCTTGGCAAGCATAGTTTTCTCCCACTTTGTGTCCGGCCCAGTAACTACATTGCTCCCCTGTGAACGAGAGCGCATCTCCGTCGAACGCGATCATGCCGGTCTGCCGTGACTCGATCTCTGCATCGGTCGCACGAAACTCCTCAAGGATGGTCGCAATGGAGGTCCCGGCTGCAAGCTTGGCGAAATAGGGCCTCAGGAATGCCATGTTTCCGCTCGCTTGGGAGGCTATCGCACCCACTTCGGCCTGCGCCATGCAGACCTGCCCCGCATCCCAACAGCAGGATGCGATGGCAAATCCCACTTCCTTCGCTTGTCTATCGATGGCGACGATTGAAAACGTCATTGCTCACTCTCCTGTGCTCTTCTGTCTGATCGCTGCTCATTACGGGCATGCGTGTTCGAAAGAATGGCGTCCACGCGAAGCAAAGCACCTACTGACATCGATCACCTCGACATCTCCTGGGAATTGCTTCACTGCATGCACGATGACACCACCATACTATCTGTGCGCGCTATGGTCAGGCCGTTTCATGAGTGCGTGCCGATTCTTCAACCGTCGGTTCACTGAATGGCCGTGGTGGGGCGTTGTCTTGATGCGAGTGATGTGTGCCACCAGCTCGCGTATACGCGTGCGTACTACTTCAGGCCCTTGCACCAATCGTGAGACAGGACCGCCAAGGCAGATCGCCCTCCATTGGCATACCCGCCGGAGTGACTCTCGGTGCTTGCCCCAGGAAGGCGTTCTGCTTACGCCCTGACCGAGGCACTTGATGCATCTGCCCCTCAGAGCTATTGGCCGTATCCTGCCCACATGAGGCCGTTCGACTGCCTTCTCATGCATAAAGAACCTACGATTGCCCGCGACCTCGCCACCAACCCTGAACCTGGAAGCCAAGGGGCACAAGCCACACCACCCACAACGCGACGAACACGAACAACCCAGGCTCTTTCAGGTGCATGGCTCGGAAGAAGTAGCAGCTGACCAGCGCCACAATGCCAACTAACTGAACAACCAGCCATAGTGGATGCATCGTTTGTCCAACAGATCGCCAGTAGGCAATCGGCGAGTTGGGCACATTGGCAGATTCCATCCCTTCCGTGAAGGGTCGGAAGTAGTTCCTCATGAACACCCACGTCGCGGTGAACAATGCCGCAACAAAGCCAGCAGCGAACCAAGGCACCAGGCGCAGCAAAGGAGTGAAGACTCCGATGGCGATCATGCCAAGGAACCCGACCAGGAGAACGGCGGCACCTCCCTTGCGCGAACCACCGCGAGCATGGACCCTCAGTAGCGTCTCTTGTTCTGTCGAAGCAACAACGAATCCACGTCTCCCGAAGATGCCCATTGGATAGAAGAGTGTCCTGCCATCATCTAGCTTCCGGAAGTGAGCGTTTACGTCAGGACTCGTGAAGTTGCTATCGGGTATCTGTTCACGAAGCTGCCGTGCCTTCGTCCCCATCGATCCGCCCATGATCCTGCCCCTTTCTACTTGCGCGCTTTCGTTACTTGCCCTCTAACTCATTACGCCCCATCATACGGTTTGCCTTAAGTGACGACAAGCAAGGAGATGCACGTGCCATTCGGTCAGTGTGCTCCGTGCGCCAATGCCCTCAGGAAGTGAGATTCAGCGAGATGAAACCCATGAGTGAAATGCGACAAGCGATGCAAGATGTCAAACGTGCCATGGGCGCGCTCTCGAAGCAGGTTCCAGAAGAGATGAAGGGCTTCAGCGACTTCATGGGGCCGGTTCTCAAACCGGGGAGACTCAATCTCAAGACCAAGGAACTCATTGCTCTCGGCATGGGTCTCACGTCCCGCTGCAAATACTGCATCGGCATCCATACCCAAGAGGCGTTGGCTGCAGGTGCAGCACCTGAAGAGCTTTGGGAAGTGGCCATCGTTGCCGTCATGATGGGCGGAGGCCCAGCGATGACCTCTGTCGCAGAGCTTCAGAAGGCACTGTACAGATACGTGGCTGAGTAGCTCGTCAAGCGCCGTGCAACGCGCCACCCGGCACGCTCGCGTGGGCCATGTCCGGCATCGCAGCCTGATCTAGAACGCTATTCCTAGCCGGGCAATGGCCTTGGCGATGGTGCTTTCACGCTTCGATTGCGCCCAGTTGACAACGGCACTCGCACAGGACGTCGCGCCTTTGGATCGGCAAACGGAAACCATCTGATGAATAGCGTGATTGCCGCCCATCCAGGGATAGGGAAACTGCTGGGTAGCCAGACAAGCGACGTGCTTCCCTTGTAGACTGCCCACGTTCTTCAAGTACCGGGCCATGACTTGGCATAGGGAGAACGCTTCCACGTAGGATGCAAACACAACGCCCTCGTATCCTGCTACGTCGGGCTGGTTCTCCAACTCGAACGTCTTCGTCTGCGGCGTCCGCTCCC
>SPBW01000153.1 GCA_004525685.1 Candidatus Atribacteria bacterium | reverse complement strand
CGTCCGACATGAATGCCATCGACCAGGGCGTGATGCACTTGCACATTGAGCGGGAGCACGATGCGCCCGGCGACGTTTCGATATTTGCCCCACGCGATTCGAGGCACAGAATCCGGCGCATGGGTGGGCGCTGCATGCGTGACGCCTGAGAATGAAATCCAAGGCAGTCCCGTCAGATACAGATAGTCGTCTTGATCGGGAGCAGAGAACATCGACGGAGCCTTCCGCGCTTGTTCGATGCGTTCGGGTGCTCCTTCGGAGAATCTCTTGAAATCCTCTGCGAAGGGGAAGTTGCAGAAACGAAATGCGTCATCAGCATTGAGCACAATGATCGATGGGTGCACGACATCAAACTCGATGACATCACTCCCGCGAATCCGTTGTCGAAATTGTTCCACAGCGTTGGCGGCAGCAGCCAGTGCATAGACAAGGCCGATCGTGAATCTGCCGCCCTTGGGCAATGATTCTCTGTAGGCCGTGATATCGACGTCGGCGGTAATACTGAAGTAGGGAGATCCAAATCCCATGAACAGCTCGAATTGCTCGCGTCGTGGCCAATATGTCTGATCGATCACTGCGAAATGTCCTTCTCCACTCATGGTCGTATCCTAGCTCGTATCGCAGCCTGGGGCCACTTCCAAGAGAGAGACCTCACGACGAGCACACAGTACGTCTATGCTTATCCCACGGGAGGGAGGCACAATAGGTGTGAGGATTGGAGGGCATGGATGATGAAACGAAGGACCAAGTGGATTCTCGGACTAAGCTTTGGGATACCTATCATTCTGATCGCCGGGTTTCTTCTGGTGTTGAAGCTTTCATCGCCAGAGTCTGATTTGGCGCCGATCGAGGTGAAGGAAATTCCCTCTGCATGGATGCAAGAGTCCTCAGATCTGGATGAAGAGGCATCCGCAGAAGCTAGCGTTGAGGTAACGACAACGGATGAAGCCAAACTCCCCGAAGCAGTTGTCCTGAAGCCTGCGCTTGAGAACATGGGACTGCCGCTGTCTGGCGCGCTGGTGATGATGACGGGCGATCGTCCATTTGGTGAAGAGAGCTATCAACTTTCCCTAGAGAACGACGATGCGATACTGCGCTCCCATGGAACATTCCGGTTCAAGGCGCTGATCGCCACCATCACGCTCAAGTTCGATCAAGTGCTTCAATTGGATTCCTGGCTGCGCCCGGAATCACTGAGCTTGTCATTTGATGCGCCGCTGGGGCTTGGAAAGGAGATCAACGCTGAGTTCTCAGATGGATTCGCCGCCATACGATCAGGGAATGCTGTGGATGTATCGGCGGTGAATCTGGATCGCGCCTATGTTCTCGGAACCTTCAGTACCTACGCCATCATCCCCCTGCTCTACGAACTGCGCGAACTTGAGGGCGAAGTCAGCTGGGAGACCCTGCTCTTTGGCGGGCCTCCCAACAGTGGCAATAGCGAAGCGACTGACCGACTGCCTGAGACGAGCATCTCACGAGTGAAGGACGTTGTGATTCGGTTCGATGGCCGCGAGCTGACCGTGTCCCAGTACGCGATTTCAGGAGACATGGGCACGATGATGCTCTATGCGCTCGGCGTCGAAATGCTGGGATTGTTCGCTGGAGATGACGAAGATTCGATGTTTGTCTATCGCGCCGACTACTTCGAAAACGGCTTTGAGATTGCGGATTGAACGAGCGTACTCATGGCTGTAGCGACAGCCACATTTCCGGAGTCTCATCTGAGACAGCGAACCCGAGGCGCTCATATACCGGCCGCCCTGCGGCGGATGCATGCAAACTGGCCTTGGGAGCACCTTCAGATCGCGCGACATCCAGCACGTGAAGCAACAAACGCTTAGCGATCCCCCGGTGTCTGTGTTCAGGGAGCGTCACCAGGTTCATGATGTAGGCTTCTTTGCCCACAGTATTGCGCGGGGACGGTGGAACGCTGTGGATAACCAAGCCTATGCTGGCGATGGGCCTTGCCTGATGCACAGCGATCCAAACACGAAATGCTCCTGTGGGAAGGTGTTGTTCAAAATAGTCACGCATCGGATCGACGGCGCGGGAGAGGACGTCTGTCGGGGTCCCCATCGCCTCAAACATCGCTACACGTAGCCCAATCAGGGCATCGATATCCGCGATTGTCGCTGGCCGAATCATGTAGTCGGCATACTCAGGACGCATGTGATTCGGCCGCTCGCACCCCGATGTACAGGCCACGTCCCGTCAGGCCATCGGACTCATACATTGTCTGGAGACCAGAGGTTTCGAAGGCTTCCATCATCTCTTCTACTGTGTACAGACCCAGCTCGTGATGCTCGACGAAGTGGACTGTCTTCTCAGGAGTGCCAACAAGATGATGCAAGTCAAACACTGACAATCGACCTTGCGTCAAGCTGGTGTTTACGCGTGCGATCGTGAGATCTGGATCGTCAATGAACAGGCCATGCACGGTTCCCGGCTTCCATACCTCAGGCGTTAGCCACGGCTCGACAAGCAGTATGCCGCCGGGTACTAGATGGCGAGCCATGTTGTCGACAGCCTTGTTCAGATCCTCAATGGACGGCATATATCCGATGGAACTGAACAAGCAGGTGATCACGTCGTAGCGCGAGGCAAGTTCAAACGTTCGCATGTCGGCACAATGAAACGACGATTTCGGATTGCGTCTCGCAGCGCACGCAAGAAGCTCCCTAGATAGGTCGAGGCCCTCTGCATCAAAAGCACGGGCTAGAAATTCGAGATGGCACCCCGTTCCGCAGGCAACATCAAGCAGCCGCCTGCCTCTTGAACGCACATGCGTTTCGATCCAGTCGATGAGTAACGCTACCTCGGCCTGGTAATCTTTGAACGAGTAGATGCGATCATAGTATTGCGCCATCTCGGCATACATGGGACCTCCGCTCGTGGGCAGCTCCATGGTAGCTTGAGCCCGCTCCCTCTTTCAATGAGGAGCGGGCCAATGGCTTTCTTGTAGATGAGGTGCGGAGTTTTCCAGCGTGACTGAAAGCATCTCATGCCCTAACATAATTGCGAGCTTGACCACAGAAAGCGCTGCGCTATAGAGAAGGCTCACTACCAGATTGGCCGCTAAGAGCTATCCCCGCTACTCTTAGCAGGAGAT
This sequence comes from Candidatus Atribacteria bacterium, assembly GCA_004525685.1. Lineage (GTDB taxonomy): Bacteria > Bipolaricaulota > Bipolaricaulia > UBA7950 > UBA9294 > SPBW01. Next base: position 2,089 of record SPBW01000153.1, on the reverse strand, counting down.
GCAAGGCAAAGGGCATGGTGAATGGCCTCGCCCAAACCCGTTGCGACTATTCCAGATTCAACAAGTGGCCGGCTGCGCATCAAGAGCTTCCTCAAACAAGGACGGCTTGCAGATCCATCGATCAAGGCCTTCGTTGACGAGACATCCTTAAAGCACGTGGTTGGGAAGGAGACAGAATGAGAAGAGCTATGGTAGTGGGTGTTCTTCTACTGCTTGTCGCAGTGGAGTCGTTCGCGTCAGTCGGAATCGGAGTGAAGCTGGTCAACGGCAATACTCTGTGCATAACGGGCGAATTGGGGGGAGAAACTCTCTCTGTCGAGCTGGGTGTGGGCCTGAGATCCGTCAACATCCCCGGAGCGTTCCATTGGAGAATGGTCTGGTATTCTGGTGTGGCACGGCTCGCATTTCCTATGGGCGACTTCGCCCCCTACGTCGGCCTAGGCGGAATTGGTGTGAGCTTGAGTCTCGACACCGCAGAGGGGAGCGAGTCCCTTGGCGCGCTCGGGATTACGGGGGAGGGTGGACTCAGATACTCTTTTGATGGATTGGGATTCCCTCTTCGTCTGTTTGGCGGGCCCAATATCACCTGGATCCCCGTGTCTGGGAATGTAGAGGACGTTGGAATCGGCGGCGTGGGGTTAGGCTGGCACATTGGCGCAACCGTACCGTTCTAGGTCAGAGTGAACCCATTGCTAGGGGATCAGTAGATGTCACGATGGAATGAATTGCGCCCATGCCGTAGCCTGTCAGCGGAGGGTTTCTATGGATTCGTTTGACCAACTGCCGGAAGCGGAGAGAGTCGCTCGCTATGAGCGGCTGGCGCGCAAAGCGCTGACTGCCTATCGGCTAGAAGAAGCCGAGCTACGCTTCCTCGGACAGTCATCCAATGTGATGTTCCGCGTTCAGACTGACGATGGACGCTGGGCATTTCGCATCTGCAATCCCGATCGCGATCACAAGATTCTCATGCGTGAATTGCTGTGGCTGGTCGCCTTGTGCCGCGATACGGATCTCGCCGTTCCAGAGCCCGTCATCATGCGCTCCGGTGACCTGTTTCGCAGCGTGTCCATGCCGGGCCTATCTGGCTTCCACGCCTGCATGCTATTCCGATGGGTCAAGGGACAGTTCGAAGACGATCTGACGGCAGAGCACTTGAGAGCTGTTGGCAGATTCACAGCAATCCTTCACAAGCACGCCGAGACGTTCCGTTGGCCGGAGGAGCTGGAGCCCAACAAGATCGTGGCAGAGACAGTCGGCTCGAATGTCCCCAGAACGATGCTGAAGACGCATTACTCACCAGGCGAAACAGAGACGCTGCTGGCAACGATTCCCGTCATTCAGCAAGCCATGCGGTCTCTTGGGGAAGGCCACGATGTGGCTGGTGCCATCCATGGCGATCTCCATCAATGGAATGTTCTGTTCCATGAGGGGACGGCGTGTGCCATCGATTTCGAGTGCGTGCAATGGAACTACTATGCGTACGATATCGCAACGACGTTCAGCACCTTGGATAGCCGGTCCGATTTCGAGGAACTCAAGAAGGCCTATGTAGGTGGATACAAGGCCGTTCGCTCTCTGCCGTGTGATCTAGACGAGCACATCCCTGCATTCACCATGCTGCGAATGTTCACCATGGTTGCCTGGATTCTCTCGACGCCTCGATTGCGATCAGATGACTGGGCGCTGGGCGTTCTCAAGTCGGCTGTTCGCAGAGCCAATCGATTGATGGACCCGAAATGAAAAGCGGGTTGCCGCATTGCGACAACCCGCTAGCGTACTAATCAGTGCTTCAGCTAGTTCGCGAATCCCCACATCGCAGCGTCAAATGCAGGAATACTCTCTGGCAAGAACGTGTCCTGCGAGATCTCCGCGTCGGGGCGATGCTGCTCGACAATGGTGATGGTGGTCGTGCTCCCATCTGAATGATTGGTCGCCAGCATCACATCTGCCGTCAGCTTGCCCTCGAACTCACCCAGAGCAAGGATGTTCATCGTCGTGCCGAGATTGCCGAGGTCGTTGTACGACTCCATTTTCAGCATGATGAGAAACTCGGTGTCAATCCAGACGATGGCTCGCGGATTGTCCACGT
>SPBW01000192.1 GCA_004525685.1 Candidatus Atribacteria bacterium | reverse complement strand
TTTGGTGCTTTGCACCAAACTCCAACGAACAGAACACGGAGTGTTCTGTTCGCAAAATCAAACCACCCGGATGTTTGGTGCTTTGCACCAAACTCCAACGAACAGAACACGGAGTGTTCTGTTCGCTGTATCACAGACTCAAGGCGCAAGTTTCCGTGACACCCGGCGCGTGCCCTGCTCCCAGATGGGCGATTCCCAGTGCCTACAAATCATCCGATAGCCATGGTTATATCCCTACCATAGAGCGTGGATCTTGAACTACGCCCATTGCGTTAGCCAGATGTTTGGTGCTTCGCGCCAAACTCCAACGAACTGGTGCGCAAGCCTCAGTTCGCAAGTTTCAATCGTGTGAGTCGGCGCCAGTACGTGAAGCGTGTTGTCAGATGCCAGGGGAGGCGATTGGTGTGAGGAAACGGATTGGTGTTGTATGCCTAGTTAGCTTGCTGGTGATGGGGGCAGGTGCCTTCGCTGCGACGCTGTCGGGCTCCTGGGTCACGGATGTGACCATCGATCCCCAGGAGGCGATCTTCAGTGATGCCATTGCCATTGTATCCGTTGCGACGGTTTCCTATTCGGTCGGTGATTGGACGTTTTCCTCCATCACGGACCTTGATGAAGGGGGATGGACAGACCAAGATTTCGTTGCCTCGGGTGTGTTGGGTGCATTCACGCTGACGTCTGCGCTTGGGTTCGATCCAGTCACTCCGGCATTCGACGCTTGGAACACGACGGCGGCGGTCTCCATGGCCGGGGTCAGCTTCGTTGCCGACTTCACGCTTCAAGACAGCGATGTGACGCTGTTACTGGGTGGCTCAGGCGTTGCCGGCGATATTGAATTAGGAATCGACCTATCGTTTGGCGGGGATGACAACGACGTCTGTGACCTCAACTGGACGCAGCTGGAGATCAGTGTAGGTTTTCCATTCTGCTGCACGATACTTGAGTCCGTGGTTACTTTTGACTGCGATGGTTTCCAGAACATCGTGTTCATGGCGGACGGAATTGCCATTCCCAACCTGCCATTCCTGACGCTGGATGTGTTGCTTGAGTTCACGCTGCAAACCAAAACGCTGACGCTGAGCCCAGTGATCGAGTTTGGAGCGACGGCTTGCTTCGATCTGTATATTGACCTGGCCTCGACAGGGGGCATTGGCCCTGGAGCGCCGCTGACGCTAGACAGCATTACGATTGATGGCGTCGGAATCTCATGTGATATGGGCGCAGTCACGTTCACTGGGCTGTCCTACTGGGGCCTAGGAACCAAGCCGGGGCTCTTGGCAGGAACAGACTACTGGGAAGTCTATCACGTCAGCTCGAATGAAGAAGCGTGCTGCGGGCCGTTTGGGTTCGATCTAGCCGTCTACTTCCTCGATGCAGGTGCCTTGCTGTTCGATGTGAGCCTGATCGAAGCGAGCATGACGCTGCAGATGGCCTCACAGTTCACATTCAACATGGGCATGGAGATTGACCTGGAGATCGGCGCGTTCACAGAGTGGGTGGTTGGCTTCCTTGTGAGTTGGTAGCCGCGAAGGCAATGCGCTTCGAGCATTGCCTTCGGACGAGAATGTGAAGCATTCTCGTGCTGGTGAGCTGTCAAGAAAGGGTTTGGAAGATCTGTTTGCCAATCAGCGACAGACTCTCCACGCAACGCGCATTGGGTTCGGGCGAGAGGGCTACCCTTCTCTTGTTGGTGAGGTTGGCGATCTGAATGGCGAGGGCCCTGACAGTCAGGGCCCTTCGCGTGTGATTGGCCAGAATCATGAAACGGCCTTCTTCAGCTTGCACTTCTTCGCGTTCTTGGCGGCTTGGCGAGATACTTCCCTTCTTCCTTGCGAAACAAGACCTCGCACGCGGTGTAGTTCATGGTAAGATGTGACTTCGGAGGTGGCATGGATGGCTAAGCGTTTGCTCATTGGAATGACGGTTGTATGCCTTCTTTCACTGGTTGGATTTGCTCAAGAAGCGCCCACTGCAGTGCAGCCAGGAAGCGCGGGATTCACCTCAGCCCAGTTGACGGTTCTACAAGAAGCGATTACCCGTTTGCAGGCTGCCCTCAATAACGGCAACTACGGGTCCATGAAACAACTGGGGGTTGGAGGATGGACGTCTGCGAAGTTCGCTGCCTACACGGCCGGGTCGCTGGAGCGCTTGGGCCACACCGTGAGCATCGTTTCTCAGCAAACCGCCACGGAAACAAAATCCTGGGTGATGGTCCGTGTCGATGTCGGCGGAGCCTTTGCCTGGATTCCCGTTGAACCGTTGCCCAATGTCGCCAGCTATCAAGCGGACCTGGGAGACATTCCCCTCGTGTCGACGCTTGTTTATGATTCCAGCTATCTCACGTATGACACGGTCGTTGAGTTGCCTGACAACATCGCTCCCCAGGCCGTCATCCGCGTGCCCCCTCTTGATGTCGTAGAGGGCAAGTCGAGTGCCTGGTTTGCCAACGCCTCGATCGATCCAGACGGAGAGATCGTGCTCTACAGTTGGACGTTCGGCATCGATGTGCAGCGGGCAACGCACACGATTTCGCAGTGGTATAACTTCCAAACGGGGGGGCTGGAGTATCCCGTAGCACTGACTGTCACCGATAGCCGAGGTGCACAAGCAAGCGCGACAGCATCTGTCTATGTGCTGACACTTGCAGAAGATGAAGCGAAGAAATGTGGTTGTGGCGGATAGCGGGACAACTCGTGCCCAAGCTGTGAGGGCTACCCCAAGTAGGGCAAGAGGGGGCAGGGCATATGCGAAGGCTTGAGCTCCCGGACTCTCTCCGCTCGTTCACCTCCGAACAGAGCCCACTTTGGCCTCTAACCACGATGCGCGTTGGCGGCCCCGCGCGATGGCTCGTCCAGCCGAAGTCCGAACAACATCTCCTATTGGCGTTGGCCTGGATCGAGCTTCACGGCCTTGACTACATGGTCTTGGGAGGCGGAGCCAACGTCATCTTCCCAAGCGAGGGATTCCCCGGTGCCATCGTATCGGTTCGCAAGCTCAAGGGAATCCGCTTCGATGAAACGGGCGTCACTGCAGCGTGTGGCGAGAGCTTGTCCGCGCTCGCGTCTCAGGCAAACCGAGTGGGGTTGGCGGGCATGGAGTGGGCATGTGGCATCCCTGGGACAGTCGGTGGCGCCATTGTCATGAATGCTGGGACAAGCCAAGGGGACATGGCCTCTATCCTATCGAGTGTCCGGATGATCACGGCCGAAGGGGAATGCTCTCTTTCAGCACGTGACCTGGAGCTAGGATATCGAACGAGCGCACTGCGAACAGGAGCGCTTCAAGGCATCGTCTTCGTAGCGACATTCGAGTTGCAGCGAGATGACCCAGTGCAGTGTGTGCGTCGTGAACGAGAGATACTCAGATCGCGCGCTCAGACCCTGCCCATTGGAGCATCGTCAGGCTGCATCTTCCGTAATCCTGCTGAGGGATCTCCAGCAGGGTTGCTGTTGGATCAAGCAGGCTGCAAAGGCTTGCGCGTTGGATCAGCCGTTGTCTCCATGCAGCATGCCAACTTCATCTTGAACGAGGGCGAGAACAACTCAGATGATGTCCTCGAACTGATCCGCCTCATGCGACAGCGTGTGATCGATACGCACGGAATTGTTCTGGACACCGAAGTCGTCCTCCCCCGCTAACTAGCCAGTAGGGGACAGGCTCATTTCCCGCGGCTGTACGGAAAAGTAGCCTGTCCCCTCCGAATGCTTGAGACGATTGCCCTTGGCTGGGAGAGCGATCGCGCGCACAATGTCTAACGTGAGTTGAGGGGGGATGATTCACGGATGTCTCACTATGACGCGTTGCGTGAGAAGATTCGTAGCAAATCGGCCACGGTGGTTGTCATTGGATTAGGGTATGTCGGACTCCCACTGGCGGTTGAGAAGGCAAAGGCTGGGTTCCACGTTGTTGGCATCGAGCGCAATGAAGTACGCGTGGCGCAAGTCAATCGCGGAGAGAACTACATTGCCGACGTTCTAGCGCAGGATCTGGCGTCTGTTGTGGCCAAGGGCTTGTTGACGGCGACAC
>SPBW01000254.1 GCA_004525685.1 Candidatus Atribacteria bacterium | reverse complement strand
TCTGGAGGCACACATGAGGCACGTATCGAAGACTGTCAAGCTGATTCTCCTCCTGGCTCTTGCATTGGCGAGCTTTGAGGCGTTCGCGCAAGACACGGCAACAGATGAATGGATGGAGATATTCTCTGCTCGCAGTTATTCCATGCCGGGCGGCGCAATCTCCTATTCCGATGCACTTCCCATCAACTACGGGACGGAGCTTGAAGCCATTGCTGTTCTCAACCCCTCGCGAATGGAAACAGGAGACTTCGACGAAGACGGCAACCTTGACTTCCTTGTCACGACAATCTTCGGGGAGCAGGGCGACCCGGTATCGATCGAGGATGCTCTGCAAGGGATCGTGACACCTCTAGAGGAACTGGATCCGAACATGCCATGGCCGTTGCTGGGAACGTGGCCGACGCCGCTTGTCCTGCTGTTTGGGGACGGGGACGGGGGAGTCCGCGAAGCGGTGCAGATCACCGACTTCACCAATGGCAGCTTCGTTACTACCGCTGACCTCAACAAAGATGGACATCTTGACATCATCTGCGAAGTGGCGGTCGGTCATCCCGATTGGGATGCGCCAAATCGCCCGTTGCTTCTGCTCTACGGAGATGGAACAGGAGGCTTCCCCGCCGCAAGCTACGTCAACGTAGATCCGACTTGGTTCGTGTCGACCGGCCGCTGGCTGGCCGCGGACATGAACGGCGATGAAGTACTTGACCTCGTGGCTCTGGGGTACTGCATGTTCGAGACTCCTGGAACACCGATTGGGGCAGCGCTCCTTCTGGGAACCGAAGAAGGATCGTACGTCAATGCCCAAAGCATCTGTTTGGACGAGTTCGCCCTGGCGAGTGGCACGCTGTTTGACGTGCTGGATATCGATAAAGATGGTGATCTGGACATAGTGGCGGCAGTCACCGTTGTGACGTCATCCCCCTTGGCTCCAACGCAACTTGGGCATGTGGGATACCTTCTGACCTTGGAGAACGACGGCACCGGGGGGCTCAGCACAGATGGTGGGCGGATGATTCCGCTTCAACCCAAAGCACTGACCACGGGGGACTTCAATGGAGACGGAATAGGCGACATTGCCGTGTCGCACTTCGCGGACGCAGAGATCACCGTATCGGACATACAGGGAGCAAATGGTGAGGTTCTGTATGACTATCATCGCTTTGGCGGGCAGTCAACGAACATCAGCGTCTTCTTCGGCAATGGAGAGGGAGGATTCGACGACAGCACAACGTATGACATGCGTGTGACCATGTCACGTGTCATGGCCGACGATCTGAATGGTGACGGTTTCGATGATCTTGTTGCGATCACACCCAACGATCGGCGACTTGCAGTTCGTCTTGGAGGGGGTGAACGTCTTTCAGAGGCAAAGCTCTATGTACAGCGTTCCTTCATGCGATGGGCGGACTGCCTCGGCGACTTCAATGGAGATGGGAACCTAGACATTGGAGTCCTCGGCGCCTATCTAGGGCAGATTGAGACCCTGTTCGGAGATGGTGATGGCGGATTCGGTTCGGGCTGGCTAGCGCCACCGATACAGGCGCAGATCCCCTACGCTCCGAATATACCCATGCAAGGTGGAGCATCCGACTTCGATGGCGATGGGCATCTTGATGTGGTGTTCTTCCGTGAGAACTCTGAAACGCTGGGCGTGGCGTTTGGGGATGGCACCGGAGGTGTGTCAGATCTGGTGTCGATTCGTCTTGAAGCTGCCATCGGGAACTACTCGCTAGAAGCCATAGCAGCTGGGGATCTGAACCATGATGGAGTGGACGATATTGTTGTAGCTTGCCGGGAGAAGGTCTATTTTGGTTCCTCTCTTCTTTGGGTGTTTCTGGGAACTCACGAACGCTTGTTCGCAAACATCAGCATTGACACAATGGACCAAGCCCGGGATGCTAAAAGTCTTGCCCTTGGGGACTTCAATGGAGATGGCCATGCCGACATTTTCGTTTCCTACCGGGCCTCGACGGGATTTCCGCAGGTCTTCGCCGGGAAAGGCGATGGTACATTCAGCGATCCCATAGATGTGGTTCCGATGCCGGAAGAGAACGGGGAGTATGCCACAGGGTACCTGTATCTCTATGTCGCTGACGTCAATGAAGACGGCATCGATGATCTAGTAGCAAAGTCCTACGTGGATACCTCAGTAGCTCTCTACATTGGCTCTCCGTCGGGGAAGATTGAGCAAACGCTACGTATGTGCAGCGGGCGTTTCGTGGAAGGAGTTGTAGACCTGAACAGCGACGAACACATTGACATCGTTGTCAGCGACTTCTTCCTCGCAGGAAATGGAGTCGGCGGCTTTGAGGAGTTGCCTATTGGCGATTTCAATGGTGCCCTGGCAATCGATCTCAATGGGGACGGACACATCGATCGAATCAGCGACTACCAGGATACCCTGCTCGTTTTTCTAGGAGATGGCGATCTGGGTTCGCTAGCGCAAGACACCTTCTGCGCATCAGGGGAAGTCGACCCAAGCTTTGGGGACTACGCGTTCGGAGACTTCAATGAGGATGGATGGCAGGACATCGCGTATACCGCAGGCGAATGGCTGGGCATCCTCTTGATCCAACCGAGCAAGCTTCCAGTCCTGGGGGACGATGGGAGCTCCTTCTGATGAAGGGATGCATCCGGAATAGCGTAGTGCTGTTGCTTGTCATTGGTGTTCCGTTCTCCAGCGGGGCGTCAGCCTTGGTGTCATCTGATTCTGAAGGCGGGTTCGAACCGTACACTACGAATAAATTCGATAGCGCAATCGCCACACTGGCAAGTGCCGAGACACCTCAATCTGTTGTGGCCTACGATCCAGATCTCGATGAACCATCCGAGGAAACCGAGAGAGCAGTTAAGAATCTTGAGGCTATGGAGCCATCCAGCACTGTTG
>SPBW01000173.1 GCA_004525685.1 Candidatus Atribacteria bacterium | reverse complement strand
GAATGGTTCTCGAAATGGCAGGCAGATCGTGCAGCGGAGCGAAGTAGGATTCCCTCTGGGATGGAGTCAACTGGCGCCTCGCTCAGCGCCATTCGCATCCGCAATGTGTGGTGCACGAGTTCGTAGCCACGACGTAGGAGATCTTGTTTGCGCGCCTCATCGTGTGCGAGCACGTTGTGTGTAAGCATGACGCGAGCGCCTTCTGGTGCGTGGAGTACGGATGCCCTGGCACGATGCTCCAGCCAGCCAAGTAGTCTGTCCCGAAGCATCACACTGTCATGTTCGCGATGTACTTGGAAGTCACCATGGATGCGAGCGAGAGTCCCAACCGTGTCTTTCACTGCAGCATAGGCGACGATATCTCCGGTGCAAGTTTCTGCCACTTGGGTGTCGCTATCCAGATGGAAGCCTGATCGCTGCCAATGTAGTCGGCGCCGAGCAACGGTGTCCTTCTCCATTCCTCCGACGTCTCGTGTTCCGGCATTGCAGAGAGAAACCACGGCTTCGGCATCCTCCATCCGCGCAGGGCGCAAGTGGACCGCGCTGCCATGGCTGCTATCAGAAGACGAACCATCAGATCACCTACCCTGAGCAAACGAACTCTTCTCACTTGCCGTCGCCTCCAATAATGGGGCCTGCCGCGAAGAAGCGTGAGTGCATGCAATGCTTGCAGCTGAGTACCAGGAATCCCATCGAGGATGGCTTGGCCTTTTGCTCCGCTAGATTCAGATCCAACGCTCCGAGGATTCCATCGTACAGGTTCCATTCACCTGTCATACCGCATGTAGGACATGATTGCGGCACATCGTGATCCTTGAGCCAGTGCATGAACGTCGTTTTCTGTCGGTCTGTGAGTGGCAAGATGTCTCCTTAGAGGATCAGAATAGGCGACAAGCTCGGGCATCTCAAGGTAACGGGCTGCTGTCAGGCAACTCGTGTCTCTTGTCGGTGTAGTCGGAGATGCATCTTGGATATACTCCGGCCATGAACATTTGGCTATGGTTACTCGCTGCTGTTGCCGTTGTTCTTGTCCTATGGCAACGGGCCAGACTGAAACGGCGATATCGCAGTCTCGAGGCAGAGGATGGAAGTCCCGAGTCAGAAGTATGCCACAAGGCTTGTGTGGCACTGCTTCGCGAATCCCTCGCATCTGGTGATGAGACGACGATGCGTCGAGCCCTGGACAAGGTTACGAAAGATACGTTGCCCTTCATCCCGCTGGGGCGTGAGTATCCGGAAACTGATCTTGAGCGTGAGTGTATCGCTCTCTGGCATGAAGCGGCGACCCTCGTTCATGGGGAACTCCCGGCGCAGTCGGCGACCTCCAGAGAGACAGAGGACGAGAACGTCTAGTTCTTCTTGCTTTGGCTTGATCAGCGCACAGCTCTTCATCTTTGTTGTGCTACACGGAAGTCACGTCATTGGCTGTCGGGACATACACCAAATAGCCAGTTCGTATGCAGGAAGCCGCGTTGCGAGTATCAGATCGAAAGCATATTGCTGGTAGTAGCGTACGTTTCTCTCATCGTGTGTTTCCAGATACAAAGGGAGCCGCTCGCTATCCGCTTGCGCCAGAATTGGTTGCATGAGCGCGGCGCCAATACCCCTATGTTGTTGGTCGGGATCCACCGCCAATCCCCAGAGATAGACATGGGGCTGGTTCTTCATGAGCGTCTCCTGTAAATCCCCGACGAATCGCTCACAATCCATGGATTGCTTGTAGTTCCTGAAGCCCAACAATAGTGGTGTCAGCAAGAAGCCGTTCTGAATGTGCTCACGGATCGATAGTCGCGTGTGGTCTGGTGGCAGAATGAAGATTACACCTGACATCTCAGAGGTTGTGTAGGCTTCGCCATATCGAACTGCGCAGCGGAGCACATTACGCAAGTACCAAGACAAGCATTGTGATTGTCTTCCAGGATCAAGGAAGTAGAACGCAAACATCGAATAGTCGAAGAAGGTGGCAGCTAGAACCTGCGAAGCCCTTGGTATCTGATCTCGAGTCAGTTTGTGTATTTCGGTTGGCATGATCGGCCAGTCTATCGTCTGGCAGGATATCTGACACGACGTCCTTTCGGGATTCGATGCTACAGAGTCTGCGTCTAGCAAGGAGATTGTCTGCTTGTAGGCGGCATGTGGACGTGTCCGCTGACAATCCTGGTGGCGAGGTTTCGTCCGCGATGTATCCGAGTGTTCGATGTCCGTACGGTTCCAATGATCTGCTCTCGCATGCGCCGTAGACAGAGCGAACTCACGCTTCGCGATCATCGCCATGCAGAGCGCCGTCTCGCGGGATGGCAATTCCCTGCGGGGAGTATCGGTCGAGAGGTAGCACGCTTGCGCAATCCTGATCCTCAGGTAGGATTCTTGCCATAGAATGTGAGTACGTGCGCGATCGCGTGCATTGCACTCACGATGAAAGCGCCCTTGCCAGATCAATCTGATCGTCGCAAGGAGGAGCAAGAGAGGAGTACGCATGGCCGATAGAGTCGAGAGAATTGGGATCATTACAAGCGGTGGAGACTGCGGCGGCCTGAACGCAATCATCAAGGGAGCGGCGCTGGCTGGAACACGCCATAACATCCGTTCATTTGTCATCCCGCACGGGTATGCCGGGCTCTACAACTTGGTTGACTATGACGCGCTTGTCGAACTGACACCCGAACGCCTGACACACGTCGAAGCCACGATTGCAGGGTCAGATGCCGGACACTCCCGGGTCAAACTGACCAAGATCGAGGATGCAGGGAAGTATGATCGCATTCGAGCGGGTCTTGAGAAGTTTGCGATTGATGCATTGGTTATCAGCGGTGGAGACGATACGGGCAGTGTCATCCTTGATCTGGCAGAACACGGCATCCGATGCGTGCATGCGCCCAAGACGATGGATCTCGATCTGCAGACCTATTCGGTCGGCGCCGATTCCACCATCAGCCGTATTGCCACCTACGCGCGCGATCTCAAGACGACAGGACAAACCCACAATCGCGTGATCGTGATGGAAGTCTTCGGACGCTATGCCGGACACACAGCCTTTCGTGGAGGTCTCGCAGCTGAGGCCGATGCCATCCTCATTCCCGAGATTGCCGTTGACTTCGATATCGTTTGCGCGCACATGAAGAAGCGCTACTTCGATCGCATTCGGCGAAGCGACGTGCACGCGGGAACGTATCTGGTTGTCGTCGCTGAGGGGCTGCGCGATGCCAGTGGCGCTGAGATCGTCGACGAGGCGGCTGGCGTTGATGCCTTTGGACACAAGCGGCTTGCTGGCGCTGGTGCCTATGTGCGCAACGAACTCAAGACGCGACTGGCTGCAGATCCTGGAGTGAAGGAAACGATGAAGGAAGTCGGGATGTTCATCCAAGGATTGTACGAGACTCCAGAGATTCGAACGATCACGCCTGGTCATCTTGTTCGCTGCGGGCAGACCTCGGCATTCGATGTGAACTTCGGCATCGAGGCGGGCGCAGCTGCTGTGGAGCTTCTCGTTCATGGACTGAACAGTATGACCGTCGTCGATGTGCGTGGTCGGCTGATCCGCTACATGACGACGGCCGAGGCGATCAAACAGCGGCATGTTGACCTGGATCTCGTCGGATTCCACGAGCGACTCGGTGTTTGTTTTGGCCGAGTGCCACATGAGATCGATCTCCAGTTCGCGCAAGTGCAAGCTCCTGTGCAAAGACACATGTGATTCCCATGCGCAACAGGACGGCTGGATGCTAGGAACTCATAGTAATATGCGAGCCAGCAACCGCTGAACAGACGATAGGTAGGACTGGACGATGCTGCAAGAGGCCTGAAGTCTTGAGCCATCATGCGTGGCCGCTGCCTGTCAAAGCGGCCTCAGTTCATTGGCATCCTAGTCGACGATGAATAGCTTCGCGCCCATTTCTGTGCTGGAGCGGTGAGGCTCCGCGTGGTCGGCAACTTGATAGCTCATACCCGACCGTAGAATAAACGTTCGGCCATCCTCAAGTTCTGTGCGAAGCTCCCCCTCTAGACACAGCAGGATGTGACCCTTCTCGCACCAATGATCAGCTAAGTAGCCAGCTGAGTATTCGACCATGCGGACACGGATGTCGCCGAATGTGCGGGTCTGCCATGTGGCAAAGCCCGTGATTCCCTCATGCTGTGCAGGTTCGATAGCTGACCAGTCTGTGATCCCAAAGGGTATATCACTCATCTTCATGATTGACTCCTTGCACATTTCCGGGGCACTTAGTCACACAAGAATAGCGCATGCGTTCCCCCAACGCACTTCTTCGGTGGGCGCTGCTCGCTTGCGGCGCACTTGGCATGGCATTAGCAGCGTCCCAGTAGCTAGGACCCGGCTTGGCACAGTCCCTAGAAGCTTAGGTGGGCTTCTAGGGCAATGTGAATACGCACCGCGTCATGCAGACCCCAATGAACGACCTGCATCAAAGATACGCAGTACTCCGCGCTGCCAGTTCCCACGGATTCGGGCAAAGCGTTGTGCTTGCGTGAACCCAGTGAAGGCGCAGGCTTGATGGACACACACGTGGCGAGCAGAATTGCGAAGTCTCATGAGCCGATTGATGCTCG
>SPBW01000114.1 GCA_004525685.1 Candidatus Atribacteria bacterium | reverse complement strand
TGCTTGCGTCAAGTCTGAAGCGCGTTAGAATACGCACCGTTCCCGATAGTTCCCAAACCAAGCGAGGTTGTGAGATATGCCCCTTCGATGTGGATTGCTAGGCCGCCCACAGTGCGGCAAGACCACGGTGTTTAATGCCATAACGGCTGCGCATGCTTCGATGTTTGATGCTGCGGAAGCACACCGCGCGACCGTCGCGATCCCAGATGGGCGCGTACAGCAACTCGTCGACCTCTATGCACCTGCCAAGATCACCCCTTCGACGATGGACCTCGTAGATATCCCCGGGCTGGAGGAGGGGGCGACTGCCGAAGGCGGCCGTGGCTCGAAACTGCTTACGCATATCAAAGAAGCCGACATGCTGATCCATGTCGTTCGCTGCTTCGAGAACGGGCACGATCCCATCGCCGCCATCCACGATGTCGAGTTGATCGATCTGGAACTCATGGCTGCCGACGCCCAGACGCTGGAGCGCAAGATCGAGCGCATATGCAAACGCGCCAGAATCGGAGATAAGCTGATCATCCAAGAGAGTGAGGCTTGCCAGCGTGTTCTTGATCGACTGCACGAAGGCATTCCCGCACGCAGGCAGGACTTAACCGATGTCGAGCGTGCTGCGGTGTTTGAATGCACGCTCATGTCCCTCAAGCCCGTACTTTATGTGGCCAATGTATCTTCATCACAAGATATGGACTCCGATGCTGTAGAAGCGCTGCGCGCATTCGCCGCCGCAGAAGGAAGCGAAGTCGTCCCCATCTGTGGGCGAGACGAGGCAGATATCAGCGAACTTCCCAAAGAAGATCAAGCCGAATTCTTGTCCGAGCTTGGCCTTCAAGAGCTGTCTGTCGAACGCCTCATTCATGCCGCCTACAACGAGTTGGGTCTGGTCGATTTCTTCACCGCAGGCCCAACAGAGGTTCACGTATGGACATGCCGATCAGGCTGCAAAGCACCTGCCGCTGCGGGCAAGATCCACACAGACATGGAGCGTGGATTCATACGCATGGAAGTCATTGCCTATGACGATCTGATCGAGCATGGCTCTGAAGACGCTGTCGCCAAGGCCGGAAAGCTCAGGCTAGAAGGCAAAGAGTACGAGATTAGAGACGGGGATATCGTCGTCATCCGCTTCTCCCCCCCGCGCTAGTTTGAGGATCGTGCGCGTGCCATCAACTCGGACAGAATGAGCGGCTCGCCCCGCTCAGGCGCGCGGCGCAACACAAGGGCTGTGTGAGGGCACTTGGAGACGCAAACACCGCAGCCCATGCAGATCTCCTCATCGATCACGACCTGCTCTTCGTTGACGAACAGGGCATCAAACGGACAGGCGTTGACACAAAGGCCGCATCCCACACAGGCTTCTTTGGTGCGGGCAGCAACGAAGCCCGAAGAGGCAAGCATCGGCGTTCCATTGCGATTGGCTTGCATGGCCCCGCAACAGCAGGAACAGCAGTTGCAGATGGCATAGAAACGCCCCAGCATGGCGTCCTTGAAGAACGCATGATGCACATGCCCCCGTTCGTGCTCGGCACGCAAGATGTCGACGGCCTCATCTTGAGAGATGGGACGAGATTGGTTCGGATGATGCTCCGTGACGAAGCTGGCAAACGGCTCCCCGACAATCAGGCAGACATCAAGCGGCAGACAAGGGTTCTCCGACTCTACTCGGCACGGACACTCCAATGCCACGATGTGATCGGGATGAGACAGCAGGATGTCTCTGGCTGTCGCGTAGGGAATGATCGTCTCTAGATCATTCAGTTCGATGGGTTCCTTCAAGGTGACCAGCTGCTCAGCTGCGCCGGGTGGCACTACCTTGCCATGATAGCTGTCTGCAAAAGCGCGCTTGGCCTCTGGCGACCCAAACCCGGCTCCCTTTCGCAACAACAGCCATGCCAACGCGCCAACAAACGGCTTCAACAATGCAGGAATCTTTCGATTCCCCTTGGCAACGCCGATGTAGGCATACGGCCATCGCGTATAGATGTATCCATGAAGAAATTCGGACAGGAAATATCCCTTGACGCTGCGCCCCGCTTTCCAGAACGCGCGCGTCGATTTTCGAATCATGCTCACCGTCCAAGCACCCACAGATAGATGCCCAAGCATACTGCGCAAGACCTGCTGTGGAAAGCGCAGTATGATAGTCCTTGACTCGGAGAGTGAATCGGAGGTGCAGGATTGATGACGCATTCATTTGAAACGGATGTAGTCCAGACATCGGGCGGCGAGCTGAAAATCACATTCTTGGGGCATGGATCGCTGATGCTGACGTTTGCTCAGAAGACCATCCATATCGATCCATTCAGTCGCGTGGCCGACTATCAGTCGCTGCCGAAAGCAGATCTAATTCTCATCACGCACGAGCATCAGGATCATCTCGACCCAGAGGCGCTGGCAAGCATCCGCAAGAATGGAACCGAGATTGTGATGACGGAATTGTGTAACCAACACATTGATGGCGGGATTGTCATGCGAAACGGTGACGTGAGTGTCGTCCAGGGAATATCCATTGAAGCCGTCCCTGCCTACAACCTCATCCACACCCGCGAGTCAGGCGATCCCTTCCATCCGTGCGGAAACGGCAACGGGTACGTCTTGACGTTTGGAGATACGCGTGTGTACGTCGCGGGCGACTCTGAGAACACGCCTGAGATGCTGGCACTGCGCAACATCGATATCGCTTTCCTGCCGATGAATCTGCCTTATACGATGACCCCGGCGATGGTCGCGGAGGCAGCCATCGCCATGAAACCACGCATCCTCTATCCGTATCACTTCGGGCGTACCGACACGTCCGAACTAGTAGACCTTCTGGCGAGCCGGCCCGAGACTGACGTTCGCATACGCAAGATGGCCTAGCTCTATGTTTCGTGATTTGCCGGGAAGATTGAGGGCAGATTCAGTATGAAAGTGACAATCCCCCAGGTGCCAGGATCGCATCCGCGTATCCTTGGATAGGAGAAACATGCACCTTGAAGACATTGGCAAGAATCGTATGTATGAGGATCTAGCCTATCTCTGGCCCCTAATCAGCCCCCCAGAGAATTACGAACAAGAAGCGCAGCTATGGCACGCTACGCTGCGCAGCAAATTAGGACCCGGACGTCACCATATCCTCGAGCTAGGCGTCGGTGGAGGTCACAACCTGTCCCATTTTGCAGGCGAATTCGACGCCACGGCTGTGGACGTATCCGAAGAGATGCTCGAGAACTCCAGGCGCTTGAATCCGACAGTCACGCACGTTCTAGGTGACATGAGGTTCGTGCGTCTGAACCGCACCTTCGACGCCGTTCTCATTCACGATGCCATCGACTACATGCGCAAGCTCAAGGATCTGCGCGCCGCGTTTCACACAGCAGCCACCCACCTTCGACCCGGCGGCGTCTTCATCGTGGCTCCCGACTACACCCGGGAGAATTTCGAAGAAGGCGTCGTTTGCACGAGAACCACATCGGACGCTGACACCAAACTCACTTATGTTGAAATCGACTTCGACCCCGATCCCGAAGATTGCACTGTCGATTCCGTCATGGTTTACTTGATCCGAGATGCCAAAGGCATGAGAGTCGAATTGGACCACCATGTGATCGGCGTGTTCCCGCTCAAGACGTGGTTTGATGAGCTCTCCCAGGCAGGCTTCAGCACAGAGCTGATCCCCACCAGCGAAGACGACGACCCAAGCCAGCGGATGCTCTTCGTGAGCACATTACGTGAGGCAAGCAGCCAAGCCTAGGAACGCAGAACTTGTTGGCTACGTCAGCGTCCATCGACACCAATCGCTGCGTCAAGAGATACTTACAGCATCCACGCATCGATAAACACGTGCGCATTGCCATCAAATTCGATTCCCAGTTCGAGCACATGAATCGCTTCCTCTGTCATGAGGATCCAGCCCCAGGCCTTATCCTCGAAGGTATCCGATTTGGATCCGTGATGGCCTGCCCCCAAGCTGTAGGGTTGCGTTGCATCGCGCTCACCAAAGATCGATGATGTATCCAAATTGCTCCAAGGAAGCATGGAGCCTTTCATGACGAAAGGATTGACGTGAACAACAGAATCTTCTACTTCACGGGAACCGGTAACTCGCTGGCGATTGCACGGCAAATGGCAGCATCGTTGGGTGGCGCTGAAATCACGCCCATGGCGGCAATGCCTGGCGGATACGTCGGCCAAGAGGAAGAACGAATTGGCCTCGTCTTCCCGGTTTTTGCGTGGGGAATGCCGAGAATGGCTGCCGAGTTCGCCAAGGCCCTCAGACCTCGCACAGGACAATATGTATTTGCCATTGCCACAAACGGCGGCAGTCCGGGAAGAACGCTTGTTCAGCTGAGCAAGATCCTTCGAGCCATTGGCTCGAACTTGGATGGCGGATTCGCCGTGCGTGGCGACTTCCTCATCTCCATGCAATCACAGACAGAGATGGCCCTCATCAAGTTCATAGGTTGGCTTGGCGGAAAGAACGTCCCTGGCTTTGCCAAAGATCGATTCCGCGAGATCTCGAAAACTGTTGAGGAGAAGAAGTCTCATGGGGCCGAGACATCCAACGCGTCTCTCAACTTCCTCGGATCCCTGATGTATGGCTTCTCAATCAAGATGTTCGCTAGAATGGACAAGGGTTATTCTGCAACAGACGCATGCGTCAGCTGCGGCGCCTGTGTGAGGCTCTGTCCGCGAGAGAACATCACGCTGGCAAATGGCCGACCCATATGGCATCAGGACTGCGAGTACTGCTTCGCGTGCATGGCTTTCTGCCCGCAGAGCGCCATTGCATGGAAGGGGGCTATCCCCAGCGATCCGAAACATCATCCAGATGTCACGCTCAGTGATGTTCTGCTTCGATAGCGCCGTCCGCACTCAAGGAGGACCATGACGAGCACGTCAATCCCAGAGCTGTTCGTTCGCCCTCTGACACACGCCGACTACGAAGGTGTTGTCGAACTTCTCAATCGCGTCTATCCCGCAAGACAGACCACCATAGAACAGATGCATGAGGCCAATCGCGAGAGGAATCCTAAGTGCAAAACCGCTCGATGGTGCGCATTGGCTGATGCCGTGCTAATCGGCTACGCCGACTACACACAGCGGATTACGAACCACAAGCCAGGGAATTTCCAAGTGAACGTTGTCGTGGATGAGGCGTTTCGTCGGCGCGGCGTTGGGTCGATGCTGTATCAACGCCTCATCGATGACCTTGCAGAGCACAAGCCAGAGATCCTTCGCGCCGATGCCTACGAGAATCTGTCTGCCGGTCTTCCCTTCGCACTGAAGCTTGGATTCAAAGACGTGTTCAGAGAAGGGCCTTCACACCTTGACATCGAGACGTTCCGTGCTGACGTATTCGCTCCGTTGCTTGTGAAGCTGGAAGACGAAGGTATCGAATTCATCTCTCTCTCCGCATGGCAGAAGCAGGATGCCGACTTCGCAGTGAAGTTGTTTGCGGCCTACTGCGATGCCTGGGAAGACGTCCCCAAAGAAGAAGAGAGCCCGATCAGCTGGGAGGATTGGCAGGAGTGGACGTTGACAAAGCCCCAAGTAGATCACAACGCCTACACCCTTGCCGTGCAAGGAGAAGATATTGTGGGATTCTGCGAGATGGGCAAGGCGCCAGAAGGGCTCTCGCTCTACGCAGGATTGGCAGGCGTCGCGCGTTCACATCGAAACAAAGGGATTGCCACCGCCCTCTATGTCAGAGCCATCGGCGCTGCTCGCCAACACGGGCACCCACAGATCCAGACAAGCAGCGCCATAGAGAACATCGCCATGCAGACTGTCTACAGCAATCTCGGCTTTGTCCGAGAGCCTGCATGGATACAGCTGGAGAAGCGGCTGAAGTAAGGAAGTCTAGTCATCAGGCAGAATCTATGAGGTTACCGTCTAACGCAGCTCAAAGACGATGGCATGGGCAGGACACGCTGTGACGCAAACGCCACAGCCGAAGCACTTCTCAGTTCGAAGCGTCGGCTTGTCTCCGTTCTCGTCTGCTTGCCAGGCATCGAAAGGACACTTCTGCACACAGAGACCGCATGCTACGCACTGCTCGGGAAGGTGTCGGGCGATGTGAGAGGATTCAACCACACCATCGTGGTAATCGAACTGCTTGAGCTTGCCGAGGAACCAGCAACAGCATTCACAGCACGAACAGAATTCGGTAATCTCCCCGTCGCCCTTGCGAAAAGCGAGATGAACGAGACCCGCTTCGTGCGATCTTTGTAGCGCCTCCAGCGCGCGCGCGATGGTCACGTAGTTGAATGACGGGAAGTCGCTCTTGAGTTGTGCTTCGGACTGATTCATCACCAAACAAACGTCGATCGGCCGCCCACACTTGTTCTCGTCAGACCGGCAGCCGCAATTTCCCAGCGCAATCGTCTTCGCATTCCGCAAGATGGTTTCGGCCTCGGACAGGTCAACGACCGTATGACGCACATCGATGTCGATGTGTACGGGAATCGTGATTGCCGTGTAGTGATCGAGTTTCTCTGCAATCTCTTCGGTCGTGACTCTCTTCTCGTCTGACACCTGCGCCTCCTGCGAACATGGTGATGAAGGGAGTGTAGCAGGTCACTTGATCTCGTGCAGAGCTGGAAGAAGATGACTTATGCCGTCAGGCAGGTGCAGAACTAGGGTTCCAATAAAGGGTCAGGGCCCGAAGCGTCTTGTCTTCGCTTCGAGCCCTGGTAAGAAGGTTGCTCTCGTATGCTTGTACGATATCTCCAAGACATGAGCGAATGATGAAGACTATCTGAAGCAGGTGTGTTGCCTACGGCCCGTCTGCTACACTCGTGGGGACCGCTCTTGAGTAGGAAGGAGTCCCGGATGCTCAAATGGCTGATTCCCGTTCTCGCCCTGGCCGTTGCCGTAGGACTGATCCTCTTTGTGGAACCCTCAGACATATCCCAAGATCAAGGTGCACAGTCTCCTGTCGCCG
>SPBW01000084.1 GCA_004525685.1 Candidatus Atribacteria bacterium | reverse complement strand
GTCGGCTGTCCAGGGGATATCTCGTCCTGCAATGAGTTCCTGCAACACGGCAAAGACAGACGACTCAAGGGCGCGTCGCCGCAGCATCAGGAAGGCTCCCAAATAGAGGACAACCAGACTCCATAACAGAAGTGTCCCCCGCTGACTTGCTGCCAGATTGAACAGACTGTGTGTGCCAACGGCGACAGCGAATGCTCCGCCAAACCACCGCCAACGCCCCTTGACTCTTGATTGGCAGACACCCCAGCCCAGCAGGAATCCAGCCAGTGCATTGAACAGGATATGTCCAGGGAACGAGCGCGCATAGGCCATCCAACGAAATACCTCAAGGAAGTGACTCTGATTCCCGGCGATCCATGAGGGATAGGTTGTGCCAAAGATGTACCAGAAATCTTCATACACACCAAAACCCAGGCCAAGGATGCCAAAGAAGATGGCATAATCCAGCGGCTCAATCAGACTTGGATACCCCAGTCGCCGTACCGTGATGGCAAAGACAAGGAGCTTCGCCGACTCCTCGATAACGGGCCCAATCACCAAAGATCCCAGCGGCCCATCTGAGCTCAGCCCAGGAATCAGTCGATAAAGCAAGATCACGGGAGCCACAGTAAGCATCCCCACCACGAACGTGGTGAGGACTGACACAAGCGGCAGCCGTCTGTGCGGATGACTGCGATACAGAAGCGCAATGTAGAGTAGCGACAATGCCGATGAAAGGTAGGCAGACTGAAGAAACAGCCTCATGCCACCTCCGATACTTGATCCCTATCAGAAGAAGTGCACGCGTGCGCCCTGCCGTCAGAAGAAACGCACGACGTAGTGGAAGTAGAAGTAGAACACAGGCAGAGCAAACAGCAGGCCGTCAATGCGATCGATGGCTCCGCCATGCCCGGGCAGGAACGTGCCTGAGTCTTTCACCTCTGCCGCCCGCTTCAGTTTTGACGCGAACAAATCTCCCAGCTGTGCCGCCGAGCCGACAAGAAATGCCGCGATAAGCAGGTGATAGAAGGCATCCCAAAAGACGAGAGCTCGCCAGAAGGGCGAGAAGGAAGCACCTACCATGCCGCCTCCAAGCGCCAGCACAAACCCGCCGGCCACGCCTTCCCACGTCTTCTTCGGACTCACGTTTGGAAATGCTTGATGACGACCAAACAACTTCCCGACGAAATAGGCTCCCGCGTCATACCCCCACACCATCAATAAGACGACCAATGCATGAACCGCACCCACGTGGGGTGGTTGGTCAACACCGCCGAGATAGATCAGATAGAAATAGTGAAGGAGCCATGGAATGTACAACAATCCAAGCACGCCGGCTGCCGCTTGATTGAGGCCAACACGATGCGGGATTTCCCGAAGATAGCGCAGCATTTGATAGGCAAGGGCGAACATCAGCGTGACATCGGCATAGCGGCCGTCAAAGAAGATGTAACTGAGCGTAAGAACGGGAACCCAAAGCAAGAACTCGGGAGCCGCCAGCGGAACATCCAGACGTTTCATCAGCTGCACGTATTCGATGGACGCCAGGTATCCCACAGGCAACAGAATCAGCCCAACGATCCACTGAATCTGGTACCTCGAACCGATATAAAGGACGATGAAGATGACGCCCATGGCAACGGCGGCGCTCGCCAATCTCTTGACCAGATTCATGAATCCACTCTCCCTCCACTGCCCCCAAATCGCCGATCTCGAGCTTGAAATGCCATCAGTATGTCCAGGAAGTCCTCGGGTGTGAAATCGGGCCACAGAGTCTCAGGAAACGAGAATTCTGCATAAGCCGCTTGCCAGAGTAAGAAGTTCGATAGACGCTCTTCTCCGCTTGTGCGAATAATCAGATCTGGATCGGGGATTCCAACGGTATAGAGATTCGCCTCAAACACAGATCGATCAATGTCCTCTTCTGATAGCTCTCCGGCGGCCACAGACCGGGCGATTCGCTGGCAAGCACGGAGGATCTCTTGCTGCCCCCCATAGTTCAGAGCGATTGTCAGATTGAGGCCTTGCCCCGTGCTTGTCTGAGCAAGGACCGTTTCCACAGCCTCTCTTGTCTCTTGTGGAAGCCTGGAGATGTCGCCAGCGATGCGCAATCGGACCCCCGCATCCTTCAATGACAGAAGCTTGTCCAGTGCAAACTGACGAAGCAGCGTCATGAGAGCATCGACCTCTTGCGCAGGACGGCTCCAATTCTCGGCCGAGAAAGCAAACAGCGTCAGGTACTCTAGATGCAGTTCATTCACGACAAAGTGGATCATGCGCTCTACAGCCCTCGCGCCCGCTGCATGTCCCTCTGCTCGCGAGAGATTTCGCTGTCGCGCCCATCGCCCATTGCCATCGAGAATCAGCGCAACATGCCTGGGCAATCCGGCGACTCTTACCTGTTCGATGCGATCGATCAACGTTCCCCCATGACCCAATGCCTAGCTTCTCCAACCACAGTCAAAGATCCCGTCACCACGAGCACGTCATCAGGCGTCGCTTGCGCTAGCCATGATTCAACACCCTCTGCAACGGAATGATACTGCGTGATCTGCCGGAAATACCTTCCAGCTGTCTCTGCCAACTGGCTGATGGGAAGTGAACGCGGGCTCTGCGAGGCACAGATGCCCACACTTGGAAAGATGGCGCTCAGAATCTCAAGCGACGTGTCCGCATCCTTGTCTGCCAACGTGCCATACAGAAGGAAACGTCTCCCGGCATCAGGAACGAGATCGACGACATCGCTTGCCAAGGCTTGGATCGCTGCGGGATTGTGCGCGCCGTCAAGAACGATCGTCGGCTTCTTGCGAATCACTTCCATCCGTCCTGGCCAGCAGACAGATTTAAGCCCTTCAACGACAGCCTCATCAGGAATGCCGAATCCGCGGGCACGTAGTTGCAGGATCGCCGCCAAGACAAGAGTCAAGTTGTCGCGTTGCGCCAAGCCAATGAGCGGTAGGCGAAGGGTCCGTATCCCGCCGCAACCGTTCACCTCATAGACCGCAGCATCCCAATCGCGGCTGACTCTTTCGACGCTGATGCCATCTGCCGATACTAGATGTGCACCCACGGCCTTGCACTCGGCGCGCACAATCGCAAGAACAGAGTTCGGCAACCTCCCAACGATGAACGACCGTTCTGATTTGGCAATACCTGCCTTCTCCCAGGCGATCTTCTCAACCGTATCGCCCAGGATCGCCTGATGATCCAGCGTCACGTTGGTCAGGATCGCCAACTCAGGAGAGATCACGTTGGTGGCATCGAAGCGCCCACCCAACCCGACTTCAATCACACTGACATCCACACCAGAACGTGCGAGATGATCGAATGCCAACGCCGTGATGATCTCAAACTGGCTAGGAACCTCATCCAGTGCCTCAATCATCGGTGCCATTCTCTCGACGGCTGCTGCTAGCTCGACCTCGGAAATGCATTCGCCATTGACGACGATGCGGTCACGAAAGTCGATCAACTCAGGTGAGGTGAAGCGACCAACGCGGAACCCAGCATCGCGAAGCACGGCATCCAGCATCGCAACAACCGAGCCCTTGCCATTGGTGCCACCGACATGAATGGTGGGATGAGCAAACTGAGGCTGCCCAAGCAAGGCTAGAAGTTGCCGTACTCTCGTCAGGCCCGGCTTCACTTCGAAGCGCGGGAAACGATCGAGAACCTGCCGCGCCTGTTGATAGGTCATCTATCCTCCGAGGGAGGCCAGATTCGCTTCCAGGCGATCTCTCTTCTGTGTGAATTCGTCGCGCTTGCGTTGTTCCTTCTCAACGACCGCTGCGGGAGCACGTTTCAAGAACTCCTCGTTGGCGAGCTTGCCCGTAACCTGAGCCAAATCCTTGCCAACGCTTGCCAGCTCAGTCTGAAGCCGAGTTCGTTCCGCAGCCACGTCAATCATCTCTGCCACATCGACGAACAATTCGCCACATGCCAACACCTTGCGCGCAGAGCCTTCGATGGCCTCGACTCCCACACCAATGACCCATTCCTCCGTTCCCGTCAGTGCTCTCAACGCATCGAGGTTGGCCATGAGTGCATCGCCTAGCTGTTGCGTTGCCACACTCATCACGGCAGAGAGTTTGGCCTTGGCAGGCACATTCAGATCGGCTCGAATCGTTCGTACGCCAGCAATCACTTCCTGCAGCGCCTGCATCTCGCGCTCGGCAGCCTCGTCGCGTTCTCCAGCTTCAGGATAGACCGCACGCGAGACCGATTCAGGCTGTTCGCCAAGCACCTGCCAGATCTCTTCGGTGATAAACGGGACGATGGGATGAAGCAGCTTGACGATGTCCCGCAGCACGGTGTACAGCACACCCTTGACACCGTCATCGGGACTATCCTTCAGCCGAGGCTTGATCAGCTCCACGTACCAGTCACAGAAGTCATGCCACACAAAGCTATAGACGGCTTCTGCCGCCAGATTGAATGTGTAGCCATCCAGATGCTCTCGTACTGTCTTCGTTGTAGCAGATAGGCGCGACAGGATATATCGATCCTCTAGTTTCTCGATCGAGGCCGGCAACTCAGGCCGCTCGTCACCCAGATGCATCAGCGCGAACCGCGTTGCGTTCCACAATTTGTTGAGGAAGTTGCGTGCATCGTCAAGCTGTGTCGTCGGCGTGCGCATCGTTCGGCCCTTGGTCGTCGCATACGCCAACGCCAATCGCAGGGCATCGGCGCCATAGTCTTCCATGATCTCAATCGGATCGACGCTATTGCCTTTGGACTTCGACATCTTCTGGCCTTGGGCATCCACAATCAATGGAGTGATGTACACCTTCTTGAAAGGCACGTCGTTCATGAAGTGAAGCGACGCCATGATCATGCGCGACACCCAGAAGAACAGAATGTCAAACCCTGTCAACAGAAAATCCGTGGGGAAGAAGGTCTTCAGATCGTCTGTCTCATCGGGCCAGCCCATGATGGAGAATGGCCACAGCCACGATGAGAACCACGTATCGAGCACATCAGGATCCTGGCGCAACTCCACCTCTCGACCATAATGCAAAGTCGCCGTGCTAGCAGCCTCGTCTTCCGAATGCGCAGCAAAGGCACGGTCATCTGGACCATACCAGATGGGAATGCGATGTCCCCACCACAGTTGCCGCGAGATGCACCAGTCACGGATTTCTTCTAGCCAATCGAAGTACAGCTTGGACCATCGCTCGGGAATGAACTGAATACGACCGTCCTTGACTGCAGCAATCGCTGATTCAGCCATGTCCTTCATACGCACAAACCATTGCGTCGAGATGAGCGGCTCGATCGCCGTATCACAGCGCTCGCAGTGCCCGACAGCATGACGGTAGGGCTCAACCTTCTCCAGCAGTCCGTCTGCCTTGAGACGTTCGATCACGGCTTTCTGTGCCGATGGACGGTCCATACCCGCAAACGGACCGCCGTTCTCGTTGATTGTTCCGTCGCCATTGAGGATGTTGATCGAGTCGAGTCCGTGTGTTTTGCCGATCTCGAAATCAATCGGATCGTGAGCAGGCGTGATCTTCAAAACCCCTGTCCCAAACTCAGGATCCACTTCTGGCGCTCCGACAATTGGCAGCACGCGATCGAGAATCGGCAACCGCGCGTTCTTGCCGATCAGATGTGCGAATCGCGGGTCTTCTGGGTTCACGGCAAGGGCTGTGTCTCCCAGCATGGTTTCAGGGCGCGTTGTCGCAATGATCACATGGCCACCGTCTTGCAGCGGATAGCGGATATGATAAAGGCCGCCATCGACATCCTCATGCTCCACTTCCAGATCCGAGACCGCTGTCTGGCAGCGCGGGCACCAGTTCACGAGGTATGCGCCTCTGTAAATGAGATCGTCGTTGTACAGCTTGACGAACACCTCACGCACGGCACGCGATAGCCCTTCATCGAGCGTAAACCGTTGGCGTGACCAGTCGCACGAACAGCCGAGCGCCTTCAGCTGTTCGATGATTTCCGATCCGTACTTCTCTTTCCAATCCCACACCCGCTGCACGAACGCGTCACGCCCCAGGTCATGACGACTCAGACCTTCCTTGGCCAGTTGCTTCTCCACCACGTTCTGGGTGGCAATACCGGCGTGATCGGTTCCGGGGAACCAGCAGGCTTCGTTGCCCTTCATGCGCTGATAGCGGATGACGAGATCCTGTAAGGAATTGTTGAGCGCATGCCCCATGTGCAGCCGGCCCGTGACATTGGGCGGCGGAATCACGACAGAGAATGGAACCTTGCTAACAACGCCGACGGCCGCGCGGAAGAATTGACCCTCTTCCCAATAGCGATGAATCTTCGCTTCGACCTCTGCCGGCTGATAGCGTTTCGACAGTTCCATGATGTCCTCCGTCTTTTCGATGTACGGCGCTTGGATAAGGCAGCCGCAAGCCCTCAAGTTGGTGCTCTAAAGCCACGCCCCAATGGTCATGGCGTAGTCAAACAGCTCGTTCTCATCAAAGAACAGTGAGATCTCGCGCTGTGCTGATAGGGTCGAGTCCGACCCATGGACAAGATTCTTGGTGAAGTTGATCCCAAGATCTCCGCGAATGGTCCCCGGTGCTGCTAGCTGCGGATTGGTCACGCCAATCAATGCGCGTACGACATCGACGGCATTGTCTCCCTCAATAACCATGGCGATCACGGGCGATGACGTGATGAACTCGCGCAATTGAGGATAGAAGGCCTTTTCGACATGCTCCTGATAGTGACGATTCGCCAAGGCCTCGCCTACATGCAGCATCTTCATGCCCGCGATCTTCAAGCCTTTGCTCTCGAATCGAGAAACGATCTCGCCCACATGTCCACGTTGAATGGCATCGGGTTTGCATAGAACCAACGTTCGCTCATTCGCCATGACGCCTCCTAAAGCTTGCGGATGTACCGCCCACCTTCTACCTCCTCAATCAGATTCTCAAGTTGAAGAAGCAGGAGAATGTGCGATGCCTCAGTTGGCGAAAGATCCGCCCGAGCAATGATATCGTCCATGTGAACGGGTTCAAGATCAATCAGCGCATAGACAGCCGCTTCGGCATCACCCAATTTTGGCCCTGCGTTTGCGCCCTCATCAGGAATCGCATCGCGCTTCACTCGCAGGTCGGGATATTCATCAAAGATGTCGTCGACCGAATCCACCAGTTTGGCCCCTTGCTTGATGAGGCGATTCGAGCCGGCTGAGGTCAAGCTGTTGATGTTCCCCGGCACAGCAAACACGTCGCGCCCCTGTTCAAGTGCACAGCGCGCCGTGATCAGCGAGCCGCTACGCTCAGGGGCTTGGATCACCAGCACGCCACGTGATAGGCCAGATAGGATTCTGTTGCGCTGTGGAAACGTCCATTTCGCAGGCCGGCTTCCCATCGGGTATTCAGACATCACCACGCCCGTCTCCACGATGCGTTCGTAGATAGGCTGATTGCTCTTGGGATAGGGATAATCGATGCCGCATCCCATGACGGCCACGGTGAATCCGCCCACATCGAGTGTGCCCTGATGGGCAGCTGCGTCGATGCCTGCGGCCAAGCCGCTGACAATGATGAATCCCTTCATCGCCAATTGTGATGCGAAGCGTCCGGCAACCATCTTCCCATAGCGGGTGCCCCGTCGCGTTCCCACAATGGCAATCGCACGTGCTGAGTCAATCGGCTGCTCGCCACGAACATACAACGCCATGGGCGGATCGTCGATCTCTCGCAGCATGGGCGGATACTCCTCATCCACCAACGTAACAATACGCACAGCTTTGGCTTCAGCCTTGGCGAACTCCTCATCCACGGCTTTCTCGGACCGTCCCGATGCAATGGCTTCGCCAAGTACGCGTGATCCAAACACGTTGGCGAATGCTGACGCTGGCGCTCCCCAGATCTGTTCAAATGACTCAAACCGTCTGAACAACGTCTGGACCCGCTTGGGGGTCAGCTGCGGTATGAGGTTCAGGCCAATTAGGCATTCGCGATCTGTGAGATTCATGATGCAAAGACTAGTCTGTCCATCCGGTATCGTCAATCAAAGGTGCGCCGTTGTCTGTCACAACATGATGAGCTACCATCGTCAGGATCAATATGCCCCTATTAGGATTCGTGGTTCTGTTTCTCGAATTGACCCTGCTGATCTTGTTCGGCCAGCGCGTGGGCTTCGGGTTGCTGTTCATTGAAGTGCTGCTCTCTGGCATCGCTGGATTCTCGCTGATGCGTTTCGCAGGCCGAACCGCATTCCAGCCGGCCCAGCTCATCGGAGTGTTCCTTCATGGAATAGGATCAGGGTTCTCGGCGCGCAAGCCCGTGGAGTGGCTGCTGTTTGGCAGCCTGCTTCTCATCATTCCCGGCCTGCTGACCGATATCCTCGGCCTGATCTTCATCATCCGCTTCTTCGCTCGTAGAGGCTCGTTGCATCACCCCTCATCGGACTCGAATTCCATTGACATCGACTTCGATATTCGTGATGACAACGATTCGCAATAGGCCATCAAGTAGGCAAAGACAACGCACCCTCCCATCCATAGCCCCATGGGCGGCGTCGCAAGAAGCTCCGCAATCGGAATCTGAGCTAGCCATTTCACGACAATCTCCAGTGCCCTCAACAAGAAAGCCAACGGGATCACAGCCAAATCGAATGCAGCTGTAGCGGACACCAACAACGAAAGCAATCCCGCCCACAACGAGATCCCTGCCAGCGGCACGGCGACAAGATTGATCAGGATGGACAGCGGATGAAACGCCCCAAAGTGCCATGCAATCACGGGAGCAGCGCCCGCTTGCGCGGCAGCGGACACGACGATCATTCGTCGCAGCCAGCAGCCGCATGTTCCGAGGATTCCTTTGCGCGATGGTCGCGATAACCTTGTCCCCCATCCCGATGGAGAGAACGCAATCAGGATTGAGCCCGTCGCTGCCATCGTAAGTTGAAATCCTGCATCGTAGAGAGCGCCTGGGCGGATGAGAAGAATCGCGATCGCGGCTGCCGCCAACCCATTCAGAGGATGAACCCATCGCTTAAGAATCACTCCACAGTCCGCCAATACACTTCCCAGTGCCAAGAACGCAAACAAAAGACCGGCTCGCACCAAGCTGACACGCGGCCCCACAATCGTCAACGCCAACAGGACAAGGCACCCTACGACAGGGTAGGCCACACGCGGACGAAACCCCATCCGGCGAAGCACCCACCAAGCCGCCGCCAAGAAGATGCCCAAGTGCAGTCCCGAGACAGCCAGCAGATGCAT
>SPBW01000018.1 GCA_004525685.1 Candidatus Atribacteria bacterium | reverse complement strand
CTGATCGAACCCCGCCTCCAGCACCTTCAACGTGACGTCGGCGTTCTCTGCCACCACTCTGTTTACGCCGGACACGAGTTCTTCATACAACGGACTTCCTGCAACCACGCCTGGCACGAAGATGGCAACGTCATAGGCTGCCACCGTTATCCCGACCAAGCACATCGCCAATACAGCAAGCATCAAGGTCCTCATACCGCCTCCTTTGGGCACGCTAACTCACATTGATCCTTCTTACTCTCTGCGAACCTAGTAGTACGTTTGCTCAAGGGCATCGAAGCGGCAAACGCTGACGCAAAGGCCGCAGCCGATGCACGCTTGCTCATCGATCACGGCTGCGCTTTCATTCGCAACCGTAATCGCCTCGTAAGCGCACACACGCTCGCACGCGCCGCACCTTGTGCATTTCTCTGTTCGAACCTTCGGCACAATGGGTTCCGTCACGGCAACCTTGCCTTCGGCTCGTCGCTGTTCGATTCTCTGAATCGTCAAGCCGCGGACGTCCTCGAGGCTTGAAATGCCCAAGTCGTCCATCCGTCGCTCCAAGTTCTCAATGAGACGCCTATACTCACCCAATCCTTTCATGTGCCCAGCAGTGCAAACCCCAACAAGCGTTGCGCCTGCCATCACATACTGTAGAACATCATCTGCCGTAGTTACGCCGCCGATGCCAATGACCGGCAAGCCAGACATCATGGCCACGTCCAGAGTCATCCGAAGCGTGATGGGCATGATGGCGGGCCCGGTCAATCCCCCAACGCCTCTCGGACCGCCCAAGGCGGGCTGCCCGGTTCTCGTGTCGATAGAGAGTGCTGGTCCCAGGGCGTCGGAACAGGAGATTCCGTCAGCTCCAGACTCCTTCACGCCGACGGCCCACTCCTTGGTGATATGGGCGTATGTTCCCGACAACTTGACCACGACGGGAACATCCACCGCTTCTTTGATCAGCTTGACCGATGCCTTCATCGGCGCGACGTCCGTCAGGCTGGGTTCGGGGAAATTCATCTCCGGGAACATCGCCATGAGGATCTCTCCCATGTGAGGACAGTGCGTGGGCACCATGATCATGTCGGCTCCGGACCTTACGGCGGACTCGGCAAGAGAAGCCGCTTCTTCGGGCGTGAACCCCGCCAGATTCGCGATGACTTTTTGCTTTCCCTCTTTCGCCCGCTTGATCCCCTCTGTGAACCAGTACTCGCTCGACTTGTCCGAACCAAACACGGAATTCACCATACCGGTACGTACAGCTGAGAAGCATGGCAGGACGTCGCCTGCCGGATGGGAGACGATCGTCTTGGTGCAAGTCCCCCCAACCCCCGACCTACCGACCGCGGCCATGATGTCGCCGTTCCTACCGTGAACTCCGGCCGGAACAATGATTGGATTTGCAAATTCCAGACCACAGAATGTGGTGCGCAGTTTGCCCGCAGCTCCAGCCGTTGTGTTCCCGTTCATTTCCATTCCCACGGCCTCCTTCGTGCGCTGTCGTGCGCACCCTCTGTCTACAGGTTCACGAAATCAGCCTAGACTTCGATCCCATTTCGCTTCCAAAGCGCGGCTGCTTGCTCCACGCAAGCTTTGCGCACGATGGCTTCATCGACACGTGTCGATGTACCGCCATCCACAACGATTTCGCCATCTACAATGACGGTCTCAACATCGCTCCCTCTAAACGTCATGGTGAAGAACGCAATGACCGTCGAAGGCACGATCGGCATTGGTGAGTCGGGCCGAATCAGGATGATGTCTGCTTTCTTCCCCACGTCCAAGCTACCAATCTCTCTTTCCATCCCTAGGGCTGCGGCCGCATTCCCCAGAGCCAAGTCAAGTGCTTGGAAGGGAGGAAGGAGCGCCGGGTTCGCCCAGTGAGCCTTGTGAATCAAATAGGCGTACCGGATGTACTCCGCAGTATCGAGGGTGAAGAAGCAATCGTGACCAAGGCTGATGTTGATCCCCTTCTCCATCATCTCGGGGACACGGGCAACACCGTTGCCTCCTAAGGAATTCGTCATCGGAGTGTGTGCAACGTTGACCTTGTTGCGTGCCAGAATGTCGATATCCGTATCGGTCAGATCAATGCAGTGCGCGGCGACAACGTCAGGGCCAAGCAACCCAGTCTCTTCGAGCACTTCCGGCGCAGATTTCCCATACTTCTCGAGTAAGAAGGCTCTTGGGATCTCTGCGATGTGGATCTGTATCCCGCACTTGAACTGGTCAGCAATTTCGCGTGCCCGTCTGAGAGTAGCTGGCGAATTCGTGTACGCGGTGTGGACACCCAATCTTCCCTGAATTCGACTGTTCTGCCCTGCGGCGGAAGCCAGCGATTCGAGTAGTCGAACGTTCTCTTCAAACCCTCTCTCTGCATAGGAGGGATCCAGGCGTTCGGCAATCGGTACTCCGGGGACGCGCTCAGTGACTTCATATCCGATCTGCGCCCGAATCCCCGTCTGCGTAATCGCCCTCACGGACGCGTTCAGCGGTCCGGGAAGCGCATTGGGAGCTTCTACAAGATCGCACACCGTCGTGGTGCCGCTCTTGAGCATCTTCAGTGAAGCGTACTGCGTAGCTGCCAGGATACCGTCTGTGGTCGTGATGTCTTCCAGCCACTCCCAGCCCATCTTCTGCAACATGTCCCAGAAGCTTCGCAATTGGGACACATCAACGGGTTGGTTATGTCCCAGGACATACGGCATGTGGGTATGGGTAATGATGAAGCCGGGCATCACAATTCGCCCTGCTCCGTCGATCACCTTCTTTGCATCGGAGTACTTCTCTTCCAGCTCCGCGGACGGTCCGATCTCGAGGATGCGGTCTCCCTGGACGGCAATCGCACCGGGAGAATACATCTTCCCGCTGATGACATTCGGGTGGCAGGTCACCACCAGTGCGTTCTTAATGAGTAGATCAACCATGATTCCCCCGTTGTTGTATGGCATCGAGTATGTCTTCACGCGTAATCGGGAGCCTTGTGAATCTGAACCCGACCGCATCGGAAATCGCATTGGCGAATACGGCTGCTGCTGCTGCGACCGGCGGCTCGCCTGCTCCCTTTGCTCCAAAGGGTCCCGTCGGATTGTGATCCTCCACCGCGATGCTCTTCGTGGGAATCCGATCCTTGATCGAGGGGAGTGCGTAGTCGGCGAAGTTCGCGTTCTGGATGATGCCGTCTGCGTACTTGATTCGTTCCATGTGGGCCATCCCAAAGCCAATCAGGGAGGCGCCTTCAACTTGCCCCTCAAGACCGAGAGGATTGATCACTCTGCCTACATCGTGCGCGGCGAAGTGATTCAGGACTTTCACTTCACCGGTCGTCGTATCCACCTGCACATCCATCCGATGCGTTCCGTAGTTGTAGGCAATGTAGATGTCGCCTTGATGGGTATCATCATCGAAGTTCGCCTCCGGGGCTTTGGAGAAGGCGAGATTCATGAGCGGGAACCCCGTCCAATAGGCCGCCGTGGCAACACTTGATATGGGGATTCGTGCGGCATCGTCCATCTTTAGGATGGCGTATCCGTCGCGCAGCTCGATGTTCTCTTCGTCCGTCTGCATCATCAGCGCGGCCATAGAGACAAGTGACTTCTTCACTTCGTTGGCGGCTTTCTGCACGGCCATCCCGCCGACTGTCGTACTTCGGGAGGCCACGGTGGGGCCAGAGTCATGTACAGAATCGGTATCCACGAGACGGACGCTGATATTCTCGATGTCCACACCAAGGACTTCCGCAACGATTTGCGCCCATACCGTGCGTGAACCCTGCCCTAACTCGGTCAGCCCGATGCCCACCAGCACTGAACCGTCCTGACTCATCTGCACCGAAGCACCCGTTACATCTATGCCTTCAGCCCCATTGGAGATCCCTTGAGCCACGCAGGCATAGCCAGTGCCGTGGAGATATCTGGCAACGTCGATCCGGTCAGGGAGCGCGGGCTGTGCCGCGATCACTTCGATGGTTTCCTGCAGTCCGACAGACTGTTGGTATACCTGGCCGGTGGCGTTTGCGTCGCCGGCTTTCAGTCCGTTGATGCGTCGGATCTCCAGACGGTCCATCCCCAGCTTGTCCGCAAGCTCATCAATCTGAGATTCTGATGCAAAGGTGACTTGAGGCACACCGAAACCGCGGAAGGCTCCGCAATAGGTCTTGTTAGTAAAGACGGCGGTGCTTTCAACTTCGACGTTCTCAATGTTGTACGGTCCTGCCGCGTGGATGAGCGTCTTCATGGTGACGAAGGGGCTTTCGGACGCGTACGCACCGCCGTCCAGCATCACAGTGATTTCCCGCGCGATGATCGTGCCGTCGTTTAGGGCACCTGTCTTGCAGTCGATCCGTGCCGCATGGCGAAGGTTGGAACCGATGATCGATTCTTTCCGTTCGTGGGCGATCATCACCGGCCGATTGAGACGCTGAGCGGCGATGCAAGCCAAGGATCCAATCTCGGCGGCCACATCGTCCTTCCCGCCGAACGACCCTCCGGTGACCGCCTGCACCACCTGGACACTTGAGGCAGGCATGTTCAGGTTCGCTGCCACATGTCCCCGGATGTGGAAAGGGGACTGGCACGATGCGTAGAGTGTGATGCGACGGCCAGGGACTGCGCATACGGTTTCGGGTTCCAGGTATGCATGATCCTGGAATGAGGTTTCGTAGACGCCTTCCACGATGACGTCGGCTTTCTCGAACGCCGACTTGACCTCGCCCTTGATCAGCTTCTTGGACAACGTGATGTTGCCACTCTCGTGGATCTTCCTTGCATCGGGCGCAAGAGCGTCCTCGACAGACAGGATCGGATCGTAGGGCTCAATCGAAACGGACACCGAGCTGGCGGCGCTGCGAGCAATTTCGGCGGTTTCGGCAATGATCAGTACCACCGATTCACCGGCATACCGGATTTCGTTCTCAGCCAGTAGGGGTTGATCATAGGGAGGAAGAACCCCGATGAGATTCGGACCAGGGATGTCCTTTGCAGTCAACACATCGATGACTCCGGGAGTATTCCGTGCAGCCGCGACATCAATGCTCGTGATTCGTCCAGCAGGTACACCGGCTCGTTTCACTGCACCGTACACCATGCCAGGGAACTTGTAGTCCCCCGCGAACTTCGCCCGGCCGGTAACCAGCTCGAACCCGTCGACCTTTCTTATGCGTTTGCCGATGACGTTCATGCGTCTCCCTGCTGATCGCTCTCGTGCATCAGCCGTTGTCCCGCTTCGCGGACGGCTTCGACGATTTTTCCATATCCAGTGCATCGACAGAGATTCCCAGACAAAGCCTCTTCAATCTCTTCTAGCTCCGGTGTCTCGTTCTCATCCAAGAGCGCCTTGGTGCTGAGGACCATTCCTGGAGTACAGAACCCGCACTGTACGGCGCCCTTGTCAAGAAACGCCTCCTGAATAGGATGAAGAGCCCCATCCTCGCTGGCGATGCCCTCAATCGTTGTGATCTCTCGGTCTGCGATCTTCCCGGCAAGAAGGAGGCATGAATTCACCGGCTTCCCGTCCAGCAAAATCGTGCAGGCACCGCACTCCCCGCGGCCGCATCCTTCCTTCGTTCCCGTAAGTCCGAGCCCGTCTCGAAGCACATCGATGACGCGAGCCTCTGGCTCAGCTTCCAGCTGCACGGCTTTCCCATTGCACTTGAATCGAATCATCATGCGCCTGCTCCTTCGCATTCTCCCGAGTCCTTGCTGGCACACTCCGCCAGCGCATCAAAGACCAGTGCGACCGTCACTTCCTGTCTGTAGCTCGCGCTGGAACGGACGTCATCGATGGGGCGAATTCCTTCTAGAATCGGCTCCTTGAACATCGCTAGGCTGACTTCCTTGACGCGCTTCCCGGTCAAGAACTCCTCGAGCTTCCCCAGACGAAGAGGTACAGGGGCTACACTCCCGACTGCTACTCGAAGATCTGACATTCTTCCGTCGACCATCACGAGGCTCACCGAGGCATTTGCCTGTGAGATCGCCTGGCCTTTTCGGTTACCAATCATCCGGAACGCCGATGCTTTTCCGCAGGATGAGGCAGGCAGTTCAATGAACTCTAGGAACTCATTTGGCTTGAGGACGGTTTTCTTCGGTCCCGTGAAGAAGTCTTCACACGCAATGACGCGGGTTCCACCGGAAGCGCGAAGAACGAATCGCGCATCAAGACAAAGCAGTGGAGCAAGCGTATCGCCACAAGGGGAAGCGTTGCAGACATTCCCGCCAATCGTGCCTAGATTTCTGATCTGGGGGGAGCCGACTGCCCTGGCTCCTTGGCGCAAGCACGTGGGAAGGTCTTGCGATGCTGCAATCTCAGCGATGGTCGTGCAGGCACCGATCCGAATCACTTCCTCTTCGCGGTCGTCGGTGGCGACGTAGATTCCCCGCAGGGTGTCAATACTGCTGATATCAATCAGCGTTTCAGGATGGCAAAAGCCTTCGGCCATGTACACATACGCATCGGTGCCGCCTGCCAGAATCATGCCTCGCGAGGATTCCAACACATCCGCCGCTTCGCTGACACTACTCGGTTTGAGGTATCTCATCCGCTCTCCTCTTCGTCCATCCGCCTCAACGAGACCCCATCCGTCACATGGCGTAGTCCCCGATGCCCAGTTCGTCCAGTTTTCTCTTCCCAGGGATGCCTTCCGAATCCCAGCCCCTCAAGCTGTAGTACTCATCGAGCATTGCCTCGAACTTCTCCTCTACCATCACTGCTGATTGCGAGGTCTTGCCAAGGACGGGTTCATAGCACTTCCCGGGCAAGTTGTCGTCGTCTCTGGTCAGTCCTGCCTTCAGATTGAACAGCTTCTCCAAGTTCCAGATTCGCTCGCCCAGAGTGACCATCTCGTCCCACTGGATGGCGCGCCCAGTCGCAGCTGCAATGAATTTCGGATAGACGTCATGGTCAGTTGCAAACTCGTGAAACCGGCAACTGATCAAGGTGAAGATGGCATTCACGCTGTTCTGAGTTTCAATGAGCACGGCAGCCTTGCCTTCATAGCTGTCCATGTCTATCACACCAGCGATTTCGGCCCCAATCGGCGCCCGTTTGTGGCATGCGCCTCGATTGGAGGTCGCGTACGCCAGGCCTGTCCCCTTCATCCGTCTTGGCATCCAAGCCGCGAATCCGGAATTTTTCACCTGCATTGCGCGTCCTAGGCCGCCATTCCCCAGCTCCAGGGCGGCCTGTCTTGGCCCCTTGGCTAGCATGTCGCCTATCCCTTCACGCATGCAGATCATATGTATGAGACCAAGCACTGCGTCGGCATTGCCGAACTGCAGATCCAATCCCGGCACGCTCA
Organism: Candidatus Atribacteria bacterium; assembly: GCA_004525685.1. GTDB lineage: Bacteria > Bipolaricaulota > Bipolaricaulia > UBA7950 > UBA9294 > SPBW01. Next base: position 13,050 of record SPBW01000018.1, on the reverse strand, counting down.
GTTTGCCCGCCTCGGCCATCTCTAGCGTCCAAGCAATGGTGACTCCGAGGGTGAGGCTATCCACGCCGTATAGCTCTGTCAGACGGTTTGCCTCTGCAAGGATCTCGGCGTCGCCGTTCAGCAGATTGGAGCCAAGAGAGAACATCGTCTCATACTCCGGCCCTCTTCCCCAAAGCTTCCCACCATCTGCGCCTCTAAACTTGTGGATCCTTCCGCAATGAACCGGGCAACCGAAACACGCGATCCGACGGGTGTAGAGGTTCTCCTCGTAGAACGGGCCATCGATCTTCTCCGCTCCATCGAAGCTGCCGTAGGTATGGTTCTTGGTTGGAAGCGCGCCACGCCCTTGAACCAACGGCATGCCGCCGCCGGTACCGTATTTCGAGAAGATCCCCAACAAGCCATACTCCTCGGCTCGAGCGGCACGGAGAACCTCCATGTTCTGCGCGGTCAGCTTGCTGAAAAGGCCTGCGTCCGCAGTTGTGATGCTGTGAGTTCCCCGAACTCCGATGGCCTTGATCCGTTTCGATCCGAGTACGGCGCCCGCGCCACCGCGGCCAAACGCCCTCGTCTCGGAGAACGCTCCGGCCATGGCCACGCCACGCTCTCCAGCGGGTCCGATCGACATCGTCCGATAGTCGTTGCCGTACGTCTCTTTGATGTAGGTCTCAGCCTCCTCGGTTGTCTTGCCAACAATGTCCGCAGCTGATTCGAAGCGAACACGATCATCGTCAATGAGGACGATGATCCAGTCAGCCCCCGCTCCCTCAAAGATGATTCCATCGAGACCGCAGAACTTGATTTCGGGTCCCAGGAATCCACCGGCGTAGGAATTCAAGATTGTCCCGGTTAGCGGTGACTTGGTGACGATGCAGGATTGGGCATGCATGGGCGCCGATGTCCCGGTCAGCGGTCCCACAGTCAGCACGACCTTGTTGTCGGGGGATCGAGGATCAATCCGCGGATCAACTTCGTCGCTAAGGATCTTAACCCCGTATCCCATCCCGCCGAGATAGGAGCGCACATCGTCCGGCACAGCCCACAGTGAGGAGGTCTTCTCACCGACGTCGATTCGGAGCATTCGATCGAACATGCTGCCGGTCAATCTGCCACCCCCTTGTCCCGTATTGCGCCCGTCACGCACTCCTTGATGCACGCGGGATCTCCCCCGCAGAGATCACACTTGAGAGCTTTTCCATCTTCGAGCTTGATCGCCTGATAGGGGCAGACGACTTCACAAGCGCCGCAGCCGATGCACGTTTCGGCGTCAATGAGAACAACGCCAGCTGACTCGCGAATCGCCGCCACGGGACAGGCCTCGATGCACGGGTGCCCGGCACAGTCTTCGAAGCGGCACACCAGGATTTTCGGGAGGTCCGGCCAATTCGGCGTGATGCCGATCCGCGAGCTCTGCATCCGCACGCCTCCGGACTTCGCCAACGAACAGGCGATCATGCATCGCCTGCACTCGGTACATCGCTCGACGTCGATTACGAATCCCATGGCCTTTAACCCCATCTATGTTCCAAACAGCTTCAGTGGCGTCCCGATGCCCTTCTCCTTCGCGGCCCAATAGACCTTGTGGCACAGGCAGATGTCGTGGATGCCCATACCAATCGGCGAGAAGAAGACTCGCTGGTCGTCGCTGGTTCGTCCCGGCTTGGCACCGGTGAGCAGATCTCCGAAATCGAGGATCCGCTCTCTGGTAATCATGTTGTCGTTCAACATGAGCGCGACCACCGGTGTTCCACGATGTAGGACGGTCTCGGTGTCATCTACCACGATCAAATCGGAGTTGATGACGGCCTCGAACTCCTGCTCCTGGTAGGAACCCACGGCAGAGAAGAAGCTGCCCGGTTTGATCCAGGCATCCTTCACGATCGGCTCGTTTGCGACGGTCACCGTGACGATGATGTCGGCGCCCACAACTGCCTCTTCTGCACTATCGACTGCTGTGACATCGAGTCCGTAGGCCGCACTCATGTCTTCAGCGAATCGCTCCGACGTTTGCCTGTTGATATCAAAGGCACGAACCGTTCGAAGGCCAGGAAGGGCAACAAGGAGCGCTTCCAGCTGTGTCCGACCCTGCACCCCGGCCCCGATAATCGCTACGGATTCTGAGTCCTTGCGGGCGAGGACCTTCGCTCCTGCACCGGTCACAGCGCCAGTACGAAGTGCGCTCAGCCATGTGCAATCCATGACGGACAAGGGCACACCCGTCCATGAATCGTTGAGGATGAAGAACCCGGTAGCCCGCGGGAGACCATTCTTGCGCGGATTCTGGGGGAACCCGGCGATCCACTTGATACCGAGCGCTTCGTAATCCCCGCCCACATAGCCGGGCATGGCATTCCCGCGACCCCGCTCGATTTCCCCAAGATCCACAACGGTCTTGTATGGCAGGATTGTCTTGCCTGCCATGTGATGCCGGAATGCGTCTTCGACGGCCTCAATCGCTACGGCCATGTCCACTCCGGTAGCAATTACGTCCCGCTGGTTTAGGTAAATGAATTCGATGTCCTTCAAGATCGCTTCTCCTCTCGCTTCTCGATTTCACGAACGATCCGCTTCAGTTCCTCTTCGGTTCCCTCAGGCAGCGGATCGACTTGGTGTTCGGCCAGAATCTTAACGACGGTGTCGTGGGCTTTGGCCACCATGTTCTTTTGGCCTGCTGCTTCCCATCGCTCACGGATCTGACGATCTGCAAGAAGCGGCATGAATTGCTCTTGCCGTATGAACTGCATCGTATGCCGCTGGTTGAGATAATGCCCTCCCGGTCCAACCTTTTGCGCCAGCTGCACTCCCAGGGTGTTATCCACAACGTCGATCCCTTCCAATACCCTGTAGATGGCCCCGGCGATTTCGTTATCGAGAACCAAACCTTCCTTGCTGACTGTCATGGCGCCTTCCATGGTTCCTGGGTAGAAGATCTTGTTAACGCCACCCAGAACGGCCATCGTCATGACGGACGTCTTCTCGTAGCCTGCTTGGAAATCCAATTCCTTGGAATCCGTCGCCGAAGCAGTCCCTCGACAGGGGACATCGTAGAAGTGAGCAATCTGAGCACTCGCGACATTGATGAGCCCCATCTCGATGGCGCCAATGGCGATGCGGCCGACACGCATGTCCATGATCGATCCGCAGGTACCGTACCACACCGGATTCCCCGGATTCGCCAATTGAATGATCGTGATTCCGCTGATGACATCGGCTGTTTGCTGAGCCAGAAGGCCGGCAATCGTGACCGGGCTGGTGGCTCCCGCCTGCGGCTCAGACGTGACATCGATCGGAATCCCGTAGCTTGCGTAAAGAAGCGCCCCTTCCATCTGATCTCTGTCATGATGAAGTGGGGCAACGGGGTTGTCGGTCGTAAATGTGCAAGGTCTACGTCTAAGCTCCGCTTCGCCGCCGGCGACGACGGCGACCATTCTGAGACAGTCCTCAGCCATAATCTTCTCTCGCGACGTGGCTTTCACGGGCTTGGTGGAGTTCCGGACGGATTCTAGATAGCCATACGCATGTGTCGCCCGGATCGGGATGCCATCGATTTGGGGCATGATGGCGCCCGAGTGCAGAAGATGGTAGTTGGGCATAGCATCTGCAATCCTTATCAGGTCTCCCACGTCCTTGAGAGTGGTAGGGAGTGCTTGACGGGATGCGTGGTCATAGCAATTCAGCCGACCGATCATCGGCTCGATATGGACGCTGGTCGTGGATACGTGAACGTCATTCGCGCAATCCCGTGCGTACACCGTGAACGCTGAAGGGGCTTTTCGCAGACACTCTTCAACGATGTAGCCGGGGATACGGCAAATCATTGTCTTCTCATCGACTTCCGCTCCGGCCTGCGCCAACAATCTACGGGCTTCCTCAGATTTCACCAGCACGCCAGGATCCATGAGCATCTGGAGTGCAGCCTGATGAATCCGATAGATCTGATCGTCACTAAGAACCTTGAGGGTTGGTTGGAATCTCAAAGCGCCTCCTTCTTCGTACTCAAATCAGCGGTATGCCAAGGTTAATGAGTTCCTCTTTGACCTGATCGTAAAGCGCCTGGTGCTCTGGCGTAGGCGTCAACGTATCCAGGTCGTAGAGTTCTTCGAACGGTTGCCCCTTCGGCGCCGTTCCCAGGTCAAGGTGGTCTTTGTACTTGTCGTAGAGGGCTTCAACAATCGGCGTAGCCACAGCCCTGCTCATGCCGGCTGCCGCATGGGCAACCTCAGCAAACAGCTTACCCATCAGCGGACTCACATGGTTGTTCCCCAGTGGCTCTGCAGGCCGTGGTCCGCTCACATTGCTTCCGCTGGTCACTGCGGTGAGCGCAAGAGCAGAGAACTCATGAGCGTACTGCGCCGATCCTGGGCGCCCCGACGTGGTATGGCTGGTTGTGGCAATGATGTTGCTGTTTCGGGCCACAGCTTGGTTTGCCAAGCTTGCCAGGAACAACGAATGCTGATTGGTCTGCTGCTTATACTTCATGTGCTGCGGACCGATGTGGACGATTTCTCCACCAAGCATGATCGAAGCAATGAACGAGGCAACGGCCACAACAGCAGTTCCCGGCAGCCCCCCTCCATAGCCTCCGATCAGCGGAGTAAACGCCATGTAAATGGGACAGCCGTACGACAAGTAGTAGGCCAGCCGGGTTAGCGTGACGTCGTCGACCTGCAGTTCAGAGATGAGGACCATCGCCCGTGGATCCGTCGACCGAAGTCCCCATTCTTCATTGGTGCTGGCAATCTCCGCAGGAGCCATCACAGCATGTCCGGCAATCGCCATCCCAGGCCGCCCGCCGCGCCGTACGGCTTCACGCGCCCACTGCCCATAGAGGATGGCGGCCCGACTCGCCAATGCCGAAGTGGGTCGAATCAGCTGGCCGTCCACTTCATTTAGGTAGCCTGGGAAGAACAAGCAATCCACGATCTTCTCCTGGCTGAAGGCTTCGTTGAGCTTCACGAACATGTCTTCATGCACGTTGGCGTTGAACGGGCCACAGAAGATGAATGGCTTTCGCTCGTCTTCAACCTGGCGGTGATGGATCGTCACCTGGTCTTTGCCGGTGCCCATTGAGACCTGAGCCCGAGTGAAGCGAAGTGCGTCATCGACTTCGCTTTCCGAGAACTGCACGACTCGGTGGCTGTTCATGCTGTACAAGCCCGTGTTGATGAACAGCTCCTTGCCCGCCTGGAAGCAGCGGTCAGCCATGTCATCGTCAAGATTGAGGAACGTCTTCCCATCCCAGGTGATCTCGTATTCCTTGCTCAACGTCATCGCATTGGCCGCTACAGATTTCATGAGGAAATCTTTTGACTCAATGAGTCGGCCAGTTTCGCTTCGTTTCGCGATCTCCTTGAAGTTCACTTGCCCCATCCTTCCTTGACGCTGTCCAGTAGTTGGACAGCCTCAAAGGCATCATGGGCAAACCCGTCCGCGCCAATCTCATCTGCCCACGCCTGAGTCACCGGAGCTCCGCCTACAAGAACGAAATACTTGTCTCTCACGCCCTTGTTCTTGAGGAGTTCGATCACATCACGCTGATACAGCATGGTGGTTGAGAGCAGAGCAGACATGGCAATGATGTCTGCGTTGTGCGATTCGGCGGCCTCGATGATGCGCGGTGAAGGCACATCGACTCCCAGGTCATACACCTGATACCCATTCGCCTGTAGCAACGTGGCGACTACGCTCTTGCCTATGTCGTGGATGTCGCCCTCCACGGTACCGACGACGACTATCCCTTTTGTTTCGAGCTTCCCGCCCTGCGCGTTGAGAGCCTTTTCCAGGACTGCCACGCCGGCCTTCATGGCATCCGCCCCGAGCGTCAGTTCGGGAAGGAAGACCTCCATGCGGTCGAAGGCCTCTCCGAGTTCTCGGATTGGATTGGCAAATCCTTTCTCTACAGCTTCAACTAGATCGAGCCCCTCTGCGACCGCCTGTTCAGCAGCGGCGACGGCAGCATCGCTGTCATAGGTCTCAATGCTCTTCTTCATCATCTCATAGATACGTTCGGCATCCGCCATTGTCGTTCTCCTCTTACTTCCCTTATGCGCCCTAGCGGTAGCCGCCCATGGTCAGGGCGAGCATTGCTTTTTCCGTGTGCAGTCGATTCTCCGCCTCGTCGTAGATGATTGACCTGTCCGAGTTGAGGACTTCGTCTGTGACTTCAGTGTTTCTCGAGATGGGCATGCAGTGCATGACGTTCACATCGTGCTTGGCCATGTCGACGACTGCTTGGTCCACCATCCAGTTGTCTTTCAGCTTCGATTTCATCTCAATGAACTCGGGATCGCCTTTGAAATGGGTCTCCAGTCCCCGAGCGAAGACCTCGGGTGATACCCACGAATAGACGTTAATGAAATCGGCATCTCTAACGGCCTCTTCGTACGACCGGACGATTTCAATGGTGCCGCCTGACATGGCTGCTGCTTGGTCCGCCAGACGTCTGATCCTCGCATCAGGATCAAATCCTTCAGGGCAAGCGATGCTCAGCGTGAATCCGAGTTTCCCGGCCATGAGCATCGTCGAGTTCACAAGGCCAGCGGGCGGATTCGCCGTGCGGTAGCCCCAGCACATGGCAACTTTAAGATTCTTGACAGGCCCCTTCTTCTCTTGCATCGTGAGAACATCAGCAAAGGCTTGGCAGGGATGCTCAACGGGACAGGACGCGTTGATCACAGGAATGTCCGCGTACTCGACAGCCGAGTCAACTCGCTCGCGTCGCATCGCGCGGTAGGCGATCCCGTCCAGATAGCGGCTGAGTGTCTTGATCGTGTCCTGCCAGTCCTCCTCGGCAGCTTCACCGACCCAGAGACGGCTCTGATCAAGCCACAGCATGTGTCCGCCAAGCTGCATCATGGCGGTCTCAAACGAGATGCTTGTTCTCGTGGAGGGGGATTCGAAGATGCCCCCCAGGCTCTTGCCTTCAAGGAGGCGATGGGGTTTACCTTGCTTCAGATCCTTCTTCAGGTCTCTGGAGACCTCCAGGATCATCTCGATCTGTTCCTTATCCACATCGGTGATTCCGCTAATCGATTGCCCTTTCAGATCGTCCATTACGACCTCCTGCCTTCGTGTAAATAGGTCTTGATTTCTTCGATCGACCAATCCGCTTCAAGGCCGAGGTCCTCAATGGTTCGGCCGATGCTTCGGAAGTCTCGATCCAACAGCCCTTCGGATATCGTGATGATTGCATCCGTGAATGGGGTGGGAACGCCGAGAAGTTTGCCCAACGATGAGAAGGTCACCAGTCCGTAGGGAATGTCTTCGGTCAAATGTCTGACATCCAGGCTAAAAGGACCTTCACACACTTCCAGGAACGGGGTGTGAATGGCGTCATAAAGCGGGAGGACGAAATCTTCCTGATTGCGATTCCACTTCACCATCATGATTTCTTCTTCCAGCGGGTACTGCGTCAGGCCTAGCTTCTCGCCAATGGCCATCCGCTCGCGGTCGATCTTCCCGATGAGCCTGACAACGGCTGGCGTATTCTCGGCCTTGCCGAATAGGCAGAAATTCTTGACCCCCATCTCGATCTTTGCGGCATTGCAGACCATCGGCGGTGTATGCGTGATCGCGTTGTAGTCGACGAGAATGCTATCAATGGCGTTCTGTCCGGCTCGAAGCGTATAGCCGTGAGATTCTGGATAAAGCTCTTTTACTACTCCGATTACGTGATCGATGTCCTTCCCGGGGAAGGTGGCGATAATCAGGTTCTGGGTTCGGTTCTCCAGCCGTACCTGGGCATCCCCCTTCCGGGATGTTCCGTAGGGCAATGTATTGCAGTCCGCAAGATAGACCTTCTTGGTGATCCCCATTTCGCGTAGGACCTTCGCCCACGTAAGGGACGCTCCGCCCTTTCCGAGGTAGAGGACCACTTGGCCGTCTTCAAGATGCGGTGCGACCAGTCGGGCATATTCTTCGCACACGAAGTAGGGAATGGGATTCACGATAACGCTCGCACCCTTCACGGCCTCGGCGATGTCGTCCGTGGCACACGCAACTTTGCCGAAGTCGCCGGTGGGGTTGCTGTCGATATCAAGGATCTCGATGCCCCCTCTGGCCTTCACTCCGGCAATCTTGTCGATGTTGCGAGAGTAGAGTGCTACCTCGTACCCCATCAGACCGAAATCGGCAGCCGACATGAATCCTCCACTGCCAGCGCCTAGCACCGCTATCTTTCCCTTACTCACTTCGCACTTCCTTTCCTTCTGCGTTGCGCGCCTTGCGTAGCGCCTCTGTTGCCTCAGTATCTACATCCCAGCTGCCCGGCTTGAACACAACGCCGTACGTCTCTTGCGCACATCTGGCCGAAATGATCTCGTTGCGTGCATCTTGCCGGACACGTTCGACATCTCGGTCAAGTGGGTTACCCCATCCACCCCCACCGGAAGGGTAGGAGGTATAGACGTCATCCCGCTCAAGCCGCAGAGATTCCTTCGATTTGATCACGTACTCGTCTTTGCTCCCCTCATTGATATATGCCATATTGACGGAACCGGGCCGCCCCCCGAATAGGCCGTAGGGAGGGTGGACACGACCATCTCCGAACATCACCAGATTCGGAGCCTCGTCGTACATCTTGATTCTGTATCTCGCTCCGCAGCCACCTCGGTACTTGCCAGCGCCGCAAGAGTCTGTGGTGAATTCGTTGAATTCCGTGATGTGCGGATAGTCCATCTCATTGGTTTCGATGTTGGGCGCTATCAGTCCGCCGAGATCGATCCCGTCACCGATGTAGTGACGTCCGTCCATGCCACTCATACCCCCTGCGCCACCAAAGCCGTTAAACCCGAACATGACGTAGAATCCTTCGTTTCGAGGATCGATTCCCGTGATTGCGGGGCCATTCCAGCGGTTCCAGCCAGCAGGAACCCGATCAGGCAGTACCTGCGAGAGCGCCTTCCAGCACGCCTCTAGGATGGCACATGCCGTATCTAATGTGCAGGACGCCACCGCGGCCGGGAATAGAGGATTCACCACGCTCCCCTTGGGAGCGTGGATATGGATTGGTCGATACGCGCCCTCGTTGTGGGGAATGTCCGGCGTCGTCACCGTCGTTAGGAAGGCAACATAGGCGCAGGTTGCGGTGTTGGCCATGGGAGAGTTCACGAAACCCGTGACTTGGGGGTCCGACCCCTCAAAATCAACAACGGCTTCGTCCGCCTTAATGGTAATCGCTACCCGGATGAGGATCGGCTCTTCTTGGAACCCATCAGAGTCCAGGTAACTCTCGCCCACGTACGTTCCATCGGGAAGCTTCTCGATTTCGAGGCGCATTCTTCGCTCTGCGTAGTGGTGGATCTCTTCGATCGTTTCCCGTGTTGTCGCGACGCCGTACTTCTGCAGTAGTTCGTATATCCGCCGTTCTGCCACTCTACAGCTGGCCACCATTGCCTTGATATCAACCCAGAACTCATTCGGCATCCGCGTATTCATGCGGATCATGTCCACGACATCCATGATGGGTTCTTCGCCCCGGTAGAGCCTAACCGGTGGGATCCGGATCCCCTCATGGAATAGCTCAGTCGCCTTCGGAGAATAGGAGCCTGGCTCGATTCCTCCCACGTCACCGTGATGAGCTCTGTTGATGGCGAAGAACTGCAGCGCTCCCTCGAAGAATATGGGTTTGATGATGGTGATGTCCGGCAGATGCGTACCTCCCGTGTAGGGGTCATTCATGATGAAGATGTCGCCTTGGTGAATGTCATCGACGAAGTACGCGGTCGTTGCCTTGACCGCCTCCATCGAAGAAGCCGTGTGGGATGGAACGCCGTCGATCTGTGCGACAATCCGATCTGCCCAGTCGCAGATGGCACAGGAGAAATCATGCACCTCCGCGAAGATGGGCGAGATGGATGTATTGATCATGGTGATACCCATCTCTTTGTTGATCGTCAGCAGCCGGTTATAGATGACCGACAGAGTGATTGGGTCCGTCGCACCTTCAAACTCCTGTCGCCGCTCTTCGTCGTGGCTCACAGTTCTTCCTCCATGATGATGTTACCGAATCCATCAATGCGAGCGCTCCAGCCCGGATGGACGACAACGGTTGTAATCCGTTCTTCGATGATTGCGGGCGCCTGCACGACGTTTCCCGGGCCCAGTTTCGTTCTGTCGTACACGGTTGTTTGAACGAAGTCGCCGATTGATTCAAAGAAGACGCTTCGTTCCCCCTTGATCGCCAACGCCAGATCTTTGGCCGCGCCGCTCTCGGCCGATATGTCAGCCTTGTCGACAGCTCCCACTGCGGTGATTCGGAAGTTCATGATTTCCAGCGGGCTTTCCGGTGTAGCGTAGGTATAGAGTCGCTCGTGTGCACGGTGGAACGCGTCCGCGATCTGCCCCACATGTCCTTCGTCGATCGTGCACCCGTGTGGAATCTCAACGGTCACTTCATGATGCTGTCCCAGATAGCGAATGTCGGCATAGCGCAGGAGTACAGCTCGTTCTTCTTCAACACCCTCCTGAAGCAGCTCCGCCAGCGCCGTCCCTTCAGCTTCCGCAATGGCCGCGTTCAGATCCTTCAAGTCGATACCCGGGATCTGTCCCAAATATGAGCGAACGCTGTCCAATCGAATGTCGGACTCAAGCATTCCCAAAGCGCAGAACACAGAAGCTGCTTTGGGAACGATCACGGTGCTTGATCCAATTTCCTCTGCGATCTTGCATGCATGAATGGAGCAAGCCCCGCCGGCACTGATTAGCGCGTACTCCCGCGGGTCATGTCCACGCTCAACACTGACCACTTTCGTGGCATCGGCCATGTTCTGATTGATGATTCTGAAGATGCCGGCACAGGCATCCATCAGAGTCATTTTGAGCGGGTCAGCGATCCGTTCCTTGACCGCTTTCTCGGCAGCGTGAACGTCCACTTTCATCTCTCCGCCCAGGAAGAACTCGCTATTCAAGTAGCCGAGGAGGAGGTTCACGTCTGTGACTGTGGGCTCAGTTCCTCCGAGACTGTAGCAGGCAGGTCCTGGATCCGATCCCGCAGAAGCCGGACCTACTTTCAACATTCCACCCTTGTCAAGCCCGGCGATGGACCCGCCACCGGCGCCAACCGTGTTGATGTCGATCATCGGTTTCGCGACTCGGTAGCCAGCGATCTCGCCTTCGGTGCTTAATGTCACCTGCGCGTCATTGATGAGCGTCACATCAAACGATGTTCCGCCCATATCCATGAGAATGAGGTTCTTGTTCCCCAGAAGCTCTGCAAAGTACATCGCTCCCACGGCACCTGCAGCTGGACCCGATAGCAGCGTAGCCGAAGCATGCCGGATTGCGGTATCCGCTGTCATCACGCCACCATTGGAGGCTGTGACATAGAACGCTCGGCTTAAGCCGTCATTTCTGAGCTTGCTCTCCAATGTGGACAAGTAGACGGTCAACTTGGGGCCTACGTACGCGTTCGCAGTTGTCGTCGATGCTCTCTCGTATTCCCGAATTTGGGGCAGTACGTCCGAGGAAATGGACAGGAACACATCCGGCAGCTCGCGGAGGACGATCTCGCGGATTCTTAACTCATGTTCCGGGTTGAGGAACGAGAACAGCGTGGCGACAGCAATTGCCTCTACGCCTTCACGCTTGAATACTGAGCACGCATTGACCACGTCCTCTTCGTTGAGGGGAATCACCACTGAGCCAGTGTAGTCAATTCGCTCCTCGACACCGATTCGCAGATATCTTGGGACGAGCGGTTCGGGGTTCTCCAGGAATAGGTCCCAGATGTTCTCCTTGTGAGCCCGGCGCATTTCAATCGTGTCCCGGAAGCCCTTCGTGCAAATCAGGCCTGTCTTTGCACCGGTTCCCGTAAGCAGCGTATTGGTCGCTACCGTCGTCCCGTGCGCGAAGAAATCGAGCTCCCCCAAGAAGTCCTGCAACGACTTCCCGAAAGCTTCCGCAGCTTTCCCAATCACGTTGTACAAACCGATTGACGGGTCCTTCGGAGTCGACAACTCCTTGAAGGTATGTGCCTCTCCTGATTCGTCGATGACGACGCAATCGGTAAACGTGCCTCCGGTGTCCACACCCATCCGTAGCTTCATTCCCATCCTCCGGTGTCTACACCCATGTGTAGGTTCGTTTGTCGGAGAGCGGAGTTCTCTAGGCTTCGCAATCACATTTGCGCGCTTAATATCAGCGCATCTGTAGCCCAAGAAGTCCTCCTCGACCGTCTCCAAAATAGACGATCTCCTCCACATCTAGTCGCTGATGAGGGGGAGTCCTCCAACGGTATCAACATACCACGAGAATGCGCGAAAGGCAAATCAGGTCTGCAGTTTAGCACGTTGAGCGTGAAGAGATGAGAGCCTGTCATGCTCTATGGAAGCTGAGACATTCAATGCTACGCAAATGACCTGTTCTGAGCGGTTGGTTTGCCTTTCGTGTCAGGAGAATCACTCCTTGAGATCGAGATGGCAGGAGCGAATCTTGGAGCGGGCATCTCGAGGATCATCGTGTCCAGCGTGAGGCCGAGAAACGTCTTATGAGAGCAGGAGTCTTCCTTCTCCAGTTCCTCTGGATCTGTCTTGTCTGATTGACCCGCTTCCTCTCGTACTTCGTGGCTCAGGCCGCTACACCTTGCGGACGAACCACATCTTGATCCCTTCGCAGAACCGCATCCCATCAACGGGAGTGCAGCCTATCGAATGTAGTCTTAAGCCCTTCTCACCTGCGTTACAGTTTCTTGGATTCGCAAGCTGTTCCTGCTAGGGTGACATGGATGCTAATAGTTCGAGAGCGGTGAGTCAGAGGATGATGCCGCCAGTCAGTCCAAGAGGGCTGATCAGACTAAGAGCCGCACACTTAGGGATCGATGACTCAAAGGGAGGCAGTATGAAGCGAAGCGGAAGAGTAAGGGCGAGTCTGTTCTTGGCGTTGTGTCTGGTTACGACGATGGGGGTCGCTGTTGCAGCCTATGACGTTGCCATCTTCGTGCCAGGCGTGGTTGCAGGAAGTCCGTTGTATGAAGAACTCGTGTCCGGCGTAAACAGAGTGGTGGCAGAGAACGCCGACGTCACGTTGAAGGTGCTGGAGGCGGGGTTCGATCAG
>SPBW01000011.1 GCA_004525685.1 Candidatus Atribacteria bacterium | reverse complement strand
TGCGCATCCCACAAACAGAATTCGACGGCTGAGAACAGAGACAGTTTCGCCGATGAGTTGCGCTGATTTGTCAAACGCATCGACCAGATTTCGAGGGTCTCTCCGAGGGGAACGAAATACGTTGTCTCTGCCTCGATGCCAGCATGGACGGATCGGATGATCGTATAGCCTAGACCGTGACGACATGAATAGTCCTCAAGATCGACTTGCGTTGGCTGCCAGGAAGGGGACCAATAGGTCTTGTCCTCCTCATCGCGAAGATAGATGTAGCGACCGTTCCCGTCCATGGGCGCATCGTTGTACCGGTAGCGTGTCAGCCGTCGAAATCGAGCATCGCGATAAAACGAATAGCCGCCTGCAGTATTGGAAATGATCCCGATAAAGTCGTCTGTGCCAAGGTAATTGATCCAAGGCCGTGGCGTATCCGGGCGAAGGATGACGTACTCTCGCCGGGCATCATCGAATCGACCGTACCTCACGAGAGCTCACCGTCGGCGGCTCCGCACGAGATTCCCGGAACGAAGGTTCTGTTCCAGCCAATCCGCATGCAAGACGTGTGTATTGCCGACAGCAAGGAGCATTGCATCGTTGAATCTTGGCGCTGTGTTCTCCATCCCATGATCTTGCGTATTGCGGCCATTTAGTCCTTTCGAGACATGCCATGACCGCAGGATTTGCGGATGACCAGCTCTGTCGGAAGAACGAGCCGGTGAACGGATGCCTCTCTCTTGCCCGATGTTGAGTCTGAAATGACGTTGAAGAGTGTTTCCACAGCCAATCTCCCGATCTGCTCAATCGGCTGTCTGACGGTCGTGAGTTCCGGATCGATGGTCAGCCCGGAAGGAATATCGTCGAATCCAATCACGGAGATGTCATCTGGAATTGCCAAGTTGGCGGCGCGAATGGCCTTGATGGCTCCGATCGCCATGGTATCGCTTGATGCGAAAACGGCGGTAGGCCGCACATTGAGCAGTTGCATCATCGCGGCGCGCCCGCCTGCCTCTGTGTAGTCTCCCTCAGCAATCATTTCCTTAGAGACAGGCAAGCGATGCGCGCGCATAACCTCCAAGAAACCCTCCAGTCGATCCTGCCCGGGAGCCATATTATTGGGGCCGGCAATCGTAGCAATTCGTGTATGTCCCATCCGGATGAGGTGTTCAGTCGCCATGCGTGCGCCCCCCAGATTGTCGACATCGATGTAGTTCACACGGTCGTCGGGGTGACGGCCAATATTCACGAAAGGAATCCCCTCCTTGAACAGACTCGGGACAAGCATCTCGTCCAAAGATGAATTGGCAAGTACGACGCCTTCGATGTAGCCGCTCCGGGCAATTCGATCATGCATGACATCGGAGTCGATCGATCCCGTGAACAAAGACAAAATGAGATGGTACCCATTCCGATTACAGGCCTCGGTCGCACCCCGAAGCATGAGAGGGAAATAGGGGTCCGTGAAGAGTTTTGTCACGGATTCAGGAACGACGATGCCAATGATATTTGTTCTGTTCGTAGCCAGGCTTCGAGCCACGGCATTGGGTCGGTAGCCGCATTTTTCGATCGCGTGCTCGACCCGAGATCTCGTGTCTGCGCTAACATTCGGATGGGCATTGATCACTCGGGACACGGTGGAACGAGATACCCCTGCCGTTTTTGCGACATCATCTAGAGTTTGTGACATTACCCCTCCCTGGAAGCGCTCCCAACACTATCACGAGGAGTGTCAGATGTCAATGATCGACAGGAATTTCCTCCCTTCACCTGAGAGAGGACGCAAATCGCGCCAATCCAGCTTGTTTGAGAGCAATTGGTCATGAAATGGCAGGATGTATTGATCGCCTACGCGTGTAGTTATGCACCTTGCGAATGGTTGGCGTGCGCCAAGGGTTTGCATGAGTATCCTGCAAGAGTGAACGGCCTGGTTGCGGCCCTGTGAGCAGAATATGCAGATCACAAGCGCGATTGAGAGCGCTACCAATCACCGCAGAGGCCAAAAAAACGTCGAAAACAAGCATGGTCTAGAGATCGCTGTAAGAGACGCAAGGAATAGGCAGCAACAGGCATTGCGCTCCAATGGAACCGAAAAGCAATAAAACGACCGCCAGCACTGCATATAGGAGATCGTTGACAGATTGCCAGAAGTATGCTATGGTTGGGAGCGCTTCCAAGGAGGCAATAGTGGGCCTAGGACAAGTCACATCTACGGCTTTGATTCTCGGAATCCCAAACCTCAATTGCATTCATCGCACGTTAACTCGTTGCAAAACATCTCCGCAGTACATCCTCAACAACAACATTGATGGTTTGCACGCGCCTCTACGGAATGTCTCCACTAGGACATGCAGCTTGGATTCAGGGGGTGGTGCACAAGGCTGATTTCGGCAGAAGCACAACTCGGATAGGAACAAAGGGAGGCTATATGTGGTCACGCAACAAGAGAGTCATCGGCATGATGTTGGTGGCGCTACTGACGGTAGGACTGATTAGCGGAGTGGCAGTCGCTCAGGCTTATGAGCGAAGCGAAACCTTGTATGTCAGCGGAGCGGCTTGGGGCCCAGCGTCAACATGGAACCCATTCCAGCCTGGAAACCTTGCAAACACGACGGGGACACTCGGGTTTGTGTATGAAACGCTGTTTAACTACGACCCGTTGACCAATACGATGATCCCGTGGCTCGCCAAGAGCGGAACCTGGGTCAGCGACAACGTATACGACGTAACGCTCAGAGACGGTATCACCTGGAGCGACGGCCACGCGTTGACGGCTGCGGATGTTGTCTATACGATGAATCTGGCCAAGGAACACGAGGCACTATGGTTTGCCCCGATGTGGAACTACCTAGTTGAAGTGGTCGCCGTCGGTGAGCTAGGTGTGCGATTTGAGTTCACAGATGCGCCTCTGTACCAGGAATTCGACAACAACCTCTACAACATTCCGATCGTTCCCAAGCATCTCTGGGAATGGAGAACAGAAGAGCAAATCACGATTGGAGCCAACGCGAATCCAGTCGGCTCAGGCGCCTATCTGTATGACACTCACGGGTCTGACCGAAACGTATGGCTACGAAATGAGAACTGGTGGGCAATCGACGCACTCGGATTGACGCCAGCCCCGAAACGAATCGTCGACATCCGCTTCTCGAGCAACAACGTTGCTTTGGGATCGGTTATCAAGGGCGAAGTCGACCTGAGCAACAACTTCCTTCCGGGCGTTGCTGGACTGGCCGATCAGGGCATTGTCTCGACGTACTTCGAAGGCGCGCCGTACATGATTTCCGCAAATACGGCCGTTCTATTCCTCAATACGATCATCGCACCGATGGATGATCCTGCGTTCAGAAAAGCGCTCGCCTATGCCATTAACGTGGATGACATCGTCAATGTTGCCTATGCTCAACTGGTCGCGGCGGCCAGCCCGACGGGGCTTCTTCCGTCCCTGTCCGCCTATGCCGATCAGGCAGTCGTGGATGCCTTGGGTTGGTCCTACGACCCAGCAGAAGCTGCAGCCGTTCTTGCTGCTGCTGGCTACAAAGACATCGATGGCGACGGCTACGTCGAAGCACCAGATGGCTCCAAGATCGCTCTCGAAGTGACGTGCCCGAGCGGATGGACCGACTGGATGGCAGCAATCGCCGTCATTTCCGACAGCTGCAAGGCTGCTGGAATCAACCTCGAGGACGTCGCCCCGGACTACGGTGCATGGAACACGCAGATGCAGACGGGTACGTTCAACATGACGCTGAACAACTGGGCCGCGATGAGCAATACGCCTTGGACGCTCTACAACTTGCTGTTCAGGCATCCCATCCAGGCACAGATGCAGAGTGGCAACTTCGGTCGATACGACAGCCAAGAGCTGTTCGATCTGGTTGATGCCCTTGCTGCCGTTCAGACATCGGATATCGCCGGAATGCAGGCCATCTGCTCCGACATTCAGACGATCATGCTGACTGAAGTCCCGATGATCCCGTTGTGGTATAACGGAATGTGGGCTCAGTTTAGCACCTCGACGTGGACCAACTGGCCGCTCGATGACGACAACGACCCAAGCCGGCTTCCGACCACGTGGTCGGGATACTGGCAGTTGGGTGGGTTGATGATGCTCTGCGAGCTGGAGCTGGCGAACTAGGTTGACTTTCCTGCCGCCCCTTCTGATAGACTGAGGAAGGGGCGGTTTTTTTCTGCAGCTGGCAGTAATGAGTAAGACCAGAAGAGAGGAGTCAACGTGAAGCGCTACTTCGGGAGAAAGCTGTTGATCTACGTCATCACATTCTTCCTTGCAGTCACCATCGATTGGTTGATCCCTCGCTTGATGCCTGGGGATCCGATTCAGAATATGCTGGCGAGAGCGGCGCTCAATGCCAACGCCGCTGAGCGGATGTATACCTACTATACCCACGCATTCCAACTGGATCTGCCTGTCTGGCAGCAGTACCTGAGTTTCTGGAATGCACTACTCCACGGAGACCTCGGCATTAGCACGTACCTATTCCCGACGCCCGTGGTCGATATCATCAAGGCGGCCGTGCCGTTTGACATCTTCCTCTTGTTGCCTGCAATCCTCTTGAGCTGGTGGGCGGGAAACAAATTCGGCGCTTATGCCGCGCGAACCAAACGGCTTGACAATACTGTGCTGCCGATCGCCTATCTGTTGACGGCTACGCCGTACATGTGGCTCGGAATTCTGCTCGCCTGGGTATTCGGAATCATTCTCGGATGGCTCCCGATAGCAGGCGCATACAGCTACACGATGGGGACCGACTTATCATGGGCCTTTGTCGGCAGTGTGCTTAAGCATTGGATTCTCCCGTTCCTGTCTCTGTTCCTCGTCGGATTTGGTGGCTGGGCCATCGGCATGCGAAACATGATTATTTACGAGCTGGAAGCGGACTACTCGCACTATCTTGAGGCATTGGGGGCACCGCGAAAGTTGATTCGGAAATACGCGTTTCGGAACGCGATTCTCCCGCAGCTTTCCGGCCTAGCGCTGCAGCTGGGCGTCATCGTTGCCGGGGCTCTGGTCACAGAAGTCGTCTTCTCGTACCCGGGGATTGGCTACCTCATCCTCTCGGCGATACAGAATCAAGACTACTTCCTCGTCCAGGGATGCTTCCTGTTCATCATTATCGGAGTTCTCCTGGCGAACTTCCTCATTGATATCGCCTTCGTCATCGTTGATCCGAGAACGCGGAAGGGAATGGTGGGTGAATAGAGATGACAAGAGCCACCAAGAAGAAGCGAAACGAATTTCTCTACTTCGCCATGCGGAACAACAAACTGAAGATCGGGGCGGTAATTATCCTGTTCTTCCTCGTGTTGGCGGCTGTTGGAACACTGCTCACAAAGAATGACCCGGAAACGTTTGCCGGGCCGATGTCGAGCCCGCCGTCAGCGGAATTCTGGTTCGGGACAACGTTCTTTGGACAGGATGTCTTTTCTCAGTTCGTGATCGGTCTGCGGGCAACATTCCTCGTCGGAGCGGTTGGTGGAGGCCTCGCCACGCTCATTGGAATGTTGGTTGGCTTCATCGGCGGCTATCGAGGCGGAGTCATCGACGAGGGTCTGAATGTCATGACCAACATCGTATTGGTGATCCCAACCTTTGCGCTGCTGCTCATCATTTCGGCCTATTTCGAGGTGCGTGGACTGTTCATGGAGAGCATCTTCATTGGCTTGACGGCCTGGCCTTGGGCAGCGCGCGCCATTCGCGCGCAAACGCTCTCCCTTCGCTCGCGGGAATTCGTTGATCTGGCGCGAATCAGCGGGATGAAGCCGCTGCGGATTGTCTTCAGCGAGATTGCGCCCAACATGATGTCCTACCTCGTGATGGCGTTCATTCTCCAGTTCGGCGGCGCGATCCTCATTGCCGCGACCCTTGACTTCATCGGACTCGGTCCGACGCAGGGGTTCTCGCTTGGAATCATGATGCAATACGCAGTTCTCTGGGGTGCGCTCCCATTGGGCTCATGGTGGTGGTTCATTCCGCCGGGAGCAGCCATTGCTACCATTGTCGGGGCGCTGTACTTCATGAACGTCGGCCTCGACGAGGTGTTCAATCCGAAACTGAGGGAGACGTGAGAACGTGAGCCTGCGAGTCGAAGACCTAACTGTCTATTACCAGACGTTGCGCGGCGATGTTCGCGCGTTGGAGAGCGCGACCTTCTCTTTGGCAGATGGAGAGATCATGGGCCTGGCTGGCGAGTCAGGTTGCGGGAAGTCGACGCTGTCCAATAGCCTCATCCGACTTGCTCCGCCGATGAAGCATATCAAGGGGCGGGTCATTCTTGACGATCAAGAACTGCCGATTGCTGATCTTCACGCCATGAACGAGTACCGGTTCACAGAAATCTCCGTCGTCCCTCAATATGCGATGAATGCGATGAATCCGACGCGCAAGATCGGGAAGATGGCCGAAGAGCTGCTTCGATCCCGTGGGATTGATGCGAGAAAAGCGTTACCCGAATTGGAGCGACGTCTTGATCTTGTAGAACTCGATCATGACGTTCTGAAGATGTATCCCATCGAGATGTCGGGCGGCATGAAGCAACGCATGGTGATGGTGTTGTCCACACTCATGGATCCGTCCCTTCTGCTTGCCGACGAGATTACGTCAGCACTTGATGTCTCGACACAGAAGGCCGTCGCGAAGATGCTTGTTGGATTTCGTGATCGAGAGATCGTCAAGAGCATCGTTGTGATCACGCACGACATGTCGATCCTCTATCAAATTGCAGACGGCATTATGATCATGTACGCGGGGCAATTGGCAGAGAAGGCCTCGACGGAAACGATTATCCATTCACCGCGCCATCCCTATACCAAACTGCTCATTACGTCTTTGCCCAAAGTCGGTGTCAAACACGATGAGGTGCGCCTGAAAGGGATCCCCGGCAATCCGCCGCTCTTGCTTGATCCGCCCACAGGTTGCCGCTTTAGGGAACGGTGCCCTCTCGCCTTTGAGCCTTGCATGGATGTGCCGCCGTTTGTCGAGATCGAGCCGAACCACTTCGTGGCTTGCTGGAAGGAGGGCGGGGCGAATGCTTAAGCTCGACAACGTTTCCAAGACCTATCGGACGGGGACATTCGGTGGCAAGCAGCTCTGCGCAGTACGCGATGTCACATTCGAGATCAAAGACGGCGAGGTCGTCTCGTTGATTGGCGAGAGCGGTAGTGGAAAGAGCACGATTGGGAAGATGATTCTGCGCCTCATCGCTATCAACGAAGGGACGATCACGTTCGATGGACTCGACGTCGGATCACTGAAGAGAGGCGACTTGCGCGAGTATTACCGAAAAGTGCAGGGCGTCTTCCAGGATCCATTCAGTTCGTATAACCCCATCTTCAAAGCTGATCGCGTGTTCGAGGTGATGCATGACCATTTCTATCGCTCGATGAGGCAGAAGGAATGGACGGCCAAGATTCATGATTCTCTTGAGTCCGTCGGGCTGAATCCAGAGCATGTGCTGGGCAAGTACCCACACCAGCTCAGCGGAGGGCAACTGCAGCGGTTCCTTATTGCGCGAGCCTTGCTGCTTGAGATTCGCTTCCTCGTCGCCGATGAGATCATTAGCATGCTGGATGCATCGACACGTATTGATGTCCTCAATCTACTTGCCGATCTTAAGGAACGTGATTTGGGCGTTCTCTTCATTACTCACGACCTGTCGCTTGGCTACTACATCAGCGAGCAAGCGGCGATTTTGTATCGTGGCTGCATTGTTGAAATGGGGCAGACCGAGAAGATCTACGACAATCCGATCCACCCCTACACGCGAATGCTGATGGCCTCCGTTCCCCGGCTTGACAAGAAATGGGAAGACGTCGAGATTGAACTGCGCGCGAAACAAGGACAGTTATCTGACGGGTGCGTATATTTCGAGCGTTGCCCGGAGCATCAACGGCAAACGTGCTGCCGAGATGATCGGCCCACGCTGCGACTGGCTGAGGAAGGCCACTTCGTAGCTTGCCAGCGTTCGGGTAAGGAGGAGTCGTCATGACAAGTGGAAAGCTCATCGGTAAAGCACTGCCAACTATTCCATGGGAAGAACGGCCTACTGATTGCAGAGATGTCGTCTGGCGCTACTCCGGCAATCCCGTCATCCCGCGAGACCTGATTCCCTCCTCGAACAGCATTTTCAATTCAGCTGTCGTCGCCCATGAAGGCGAGTTCCGCGGGGTCTTTCGATGTGACGACAAGCGCCGCTACATGCAGTTGCATGCTGGCCGGAGCCAAGACGGCATCCACTGGAGGATTGACAACGATCGCATTCACTTCGTCCCTGCCGATGGCGTCGAGCCGACGGAGTGGCTCTATGGCTACGATCCGCGCGTCTGCTTCATCGAGGATCGCTATTACGTCACTTGGTGCAACGGCTTCGCTGGCTGGCCGACGATCGGTGTGGCAACCACTCAAGATTTTCAGACCTACTATCAGATGGAAAACGCCTTCTTGCCATTCAATCGCAATGGCGTGATGTTCCCTCGGAAGATCCAGGGTGCGTTTGCCATGTTGAGCCGTCCCAGCGATCGTGCGCACACACCATTTGGCGAGATCTACTACTCCGAAAGTCCAGACATGACCCACTGGGGCAAGCACCGCTTCGTCATGCGCCCCACACGCGGATGGCAAGCGACCAAAGTGGGCGCAGGACCGATCCCCATCGAGACGACAGAAGGCTGGCTCATCTTCTATCACGGCGTGCTGACTTCGTGTAACGGGTTCGTGTATTCCATGGGCGCCGCTTTGCTTGATCTCGAGCAGCCGTGGAAGGTCATCGCTCGAACGGAGCCCTACCTGTTGCACCCGCGCGAGCTGTACGAACAAGTGGGCGACGTGCCCAATGTGGTCTTTCCGTGCGCTGCGCTGGCCGACGCAGACACAGGGCGAATCGCCCTTTATTACGGTGCTGCCGATACGGTGACTTGCATGGCGTTCTGCCATGTCAGCGAGATTATCGAATTCATTCGCAAAAACGCGCTCTAGCTCCGCAAATGGACGTGCAAACCGCTGTCATCGACTTGCCAAATGAGAGGACTAGGGGGCTGAGAAAATGAAACGCTTGGATGGGAAATGGGCGCTCGTGACGGGTTCCAGTCGCGGCATTGGCCAGCAGATTGCCATCGGCCTCGCGAAGCGCGGATGCCATGTTGTGCTGCATGGCCGAGATATCGCACATTGTGAGAAGACGCGATCTTTGATTGAGCCCTTGGGCGTGGACATTCACGCCGTCGGAGGCGACCTTCGTACGGTGCAAGGGGTCGATCTTGTCATCCGCAGCGTGCAGTCAGTCCCCAGTCCGATTGACATCCTCTACAACAATGCCGGCTTTCAGAACACGTGGAAGCCAATTTGGGCAATCACTTTGGATGAGTGGCTCGAATCGTTTCAGGTGAACTTCTTCGCGATGGTGGCATTATGCAACGCGTTTGCTCCTGCGATGCGAGAGCGCGGATATGGACGGATCATCAATCTCACATCGGGAATCAAAGACATTCCGCAACTGGCCCCCTATAGCGCCACCAAAGCGGCAGTCGACAAATACACAGCGGATTTGGCCTTTGAATTGCGTGAAACCAACGTGCTGGTGAACGCACTCGACCCCGGATGGCTGAAGACAGATCTCGGTGGGCCGAATGCCGACCACGAAGTGGAGACCGTACTACCTGGCGCACTCGTGCCCGCGCTTCTGGATGACGATGGCCCCAGCGGCAGGCTGTATGCTGCCCAAGACTACGCCATGCTGGAGGGATCGGCGTGACGACAGACCCGCAGCAACACACTCCAGAAGGAATCGAGGAGCCCAAGCCACTGACCATCCCCGTCCACGTCAGTGTTCAAGTCGATGGGGTGGTGCTTAACCAGCCTGAGATGCGTGACATCCTGCGAGCAGCCAAACAACTAGCGATCGGCGACTGTGGCTGCCGCAAGGAGAAGGGCGGGTGCGACAAGCCACTTGAAGTCTGCTTGGGTTTGAACGACGAGGCCCTAGAGAACGTCGATCGATTCGGCTGGCGTTTGATTGACGTCGATGAAGCCATGGACGTGCTCGCTCGAACCTACCGTGCCGGTTTGGTGCATATCGCCTACAGGCGCAGCAATGGAGAGATTCATGAAGTCTGCTCGTGCTGTTCCTGCTGCTGTGGCTTCCTCACATCGCTGACTGCGCGCCGTTACAAGGACGCACTTATCACTTCCTCGTTTGTGGCCGCATTCGATCCCGAGGCGTGTACTGGATGTGGCCTTTGCATCAAGCGATGTCCGTTCGGCGCGTTCTCCAAAGACGCTGACGGACGCACGCTCTTTGAATCCGATCAATGCTTCGGCTGCGGACTGTGCGTGGGAACCTGTCCAAGTGAAGCGATTCACTTCGTCGAGCGCTAAATCGTTGGACTGCGCTGTCGAGCGGCCCGCTCCATGACTGTGTGATCCCCTACCAAGAACGAGCCATCAAGTTGTCTGAGTCCTCTATGCAGCGAAGAAGGGCAATCAGGCTGCCCAGGAAGCCGGGCCTTCTGCTGCATTCAAGATTGAAGCGCTGACCCTGCGTCCGGTCATCGAGCATGTCGAGACCTTCGGGAATGTTGAAATGCAAGACTCGGCCCCGGACACCAAGAACGCCTCGCCGAATGATTCCCAAAGCGGCTCCCAATTCTCTTCTCGGTTCCAGACGTACGGGCGCTGGAATAGAGGTACTTGCAGATGCGCCGTCGCTTCGAATACCACACTCAATATCCTATCTTCTGCATACATAGTACTCTCCATCCACCTGACACTAACACCCTTTAACCTCTTCACTGTAATGCTCACCTGAAACGACTACGTCTCTCTGCTAAGTCTGTAGAATTCCCACTTGTCTTCTCTGTCTCCCGTTGAGAGGTAGATGGACTTGTGAGTGCTGCATATGAATCGAACGCGATCCTGTGTCAGGTTGTTGTAGCTGGCAATGCTTCGCGTTGAGCGATAGCGATTACCATCCTCCTGATAGCGACGACAGTCGCGCGAAGTGCTGCATCGTGTTCGCCCACCTCGTCTTCCGGATTCTTTGCCAGAGTTTCGTGCATTGCGAGCGTATTCCGCAGTCGTACGAAAGCACGCATGATTTCGATATTGACCCTCACAGCACGAGGGCTTCGCAGAACGCTCGACAACATGGCCACTCCCTACTCAGTGAAGGCATAGGGAGGATACATTCGCCCACCCCATTGACTTGAGATGCCACTTTGGCGTCTCAAGATGGTGACTTCCTCTTCCGTGAGTTGGAACATGAAATCTGCAGGCAAGCGGTCGATGTTTCTTCGCACGGCTCGGGTGAGCGCGCCGGTCTGCACACCATACAATTCAGCCAAATCCGCATCGAGCGGAATCTTGCGTCCTCGGATGAGATGAATCGCCTGCAGAATTTGCTCTGACGGTACGTCCAGCGGTTGCGAAGGAACGACATTGAGATGTTCATCTGTACGTTGCTGCTCATGAACCACGATGGTCCCCAAACCGGAGTGTTGAGGTAAAGGCCGACTTCTTGCGACAAGGAGAATCGCTTGAAAGTTCTCCATAGACCCAAACGCCCCTGACACGTTCGTCACGGGCGCGGTCGAATCTCATGTTGCAGCTTGCTGGTGACACGTTCACACGGTTGTGTGTCCTCTCTGCTGCGTAGTTGTATTGATGTGTATGGGTTTTACTGCGAAGGGGGATGAAGGTACAAGGTCCGTGGTCCGTGGTCCGCGGTCCGTGGTCCGCGGTCCGTGGTTCGTGGGCCGTGGTGTGTGGTGCGTAGTGTGTGGCGAGTTGTGCGAAGTCCGTGGTGTGTAGTGCTGTGGTCTGGCAACGCCTTGCCTATCACTTGGGAACTCAATCTCCTGATTGAGTTCCTTGGAGAATGGCCAATTGGCGATTCTATTCTCTGGGTGGCGAGTGGCTCGGTGCGCCGGACGGCGTGTCGGTTCACGGGGCGGGGGTAGAGAATCCAGTGCCAGCGTTCAACGTACGACAATTGGGGGCACAACCGCCCAACGGTTGCGAGAGAAGCGGTCTGTTTGCCGAGCCCTGAGGCTTCTCGACTATGGCTTTGTGGTCACAAACCGGTTGCCGTCTTTGGCACACAGCATCTGTACCACTTCGCGACCAGCCATCGCTGCACCGGGCAGTCCGCCGGGGGGCACGGTCCACATGCTGGCGAGGTAGACGTTGTCGAGGCCAGGAATGGTCTTTCGAACGTAGCCGTACTTGCGCTGGAAGTCGGGGGCCAGCAACCAGGTCATGAACGTGCCCTTCCAGTTGCCGGTGTAGCGCTCGAAGGTTAGCGGCGTGGCCACGTCGGTCACTTCGATGGCGTCCTTGAATCCGGGGTAGCGGGCGTCGATGGCGTTGGCACACGCTGCGGCAATAGTGTCCTTCTCGGCTGTGTAGGTGGGGCGATCCTCACGCAGGCGATTCCAAAACTCCCAGTCCGCCGTCAGGATCGATGTCACCACCGAACAGCCTTCCGGAGCGAGCGATGGGTCGAAGGCGTAGCTCTTGACGGTCATCCACCCGACATCGTCCCCAGCCAGCTTCACGGGGCGCACCAACGGGAAGGATTCGCCGAGGCACTCGTCCAACTCATGGATGACCCGCTTGACGCCAAAACTGATCTGAACGCACGGCGGATAGAGCTTGCCTGACTGAAGCAGCATACGGTGGGTTTCGTGCTGCCTAGTCCCGTCCAACAGCGAGTGCAGCGTAGCGCGCAGATCCGTTGCTGAGATGACGTAATCGGCATCGATCTGCGTTCCGTCCTCGAGTTCCAGGCCGACGGCATTGCCATCGCGTTCCAGGATGCGTGCTACCCGCGCGCTGTAGCGGATCTCTCCACCGAGGGACGTGTAGCGGGCTTCGATCGCCCGGGCGAAGTCGAGCGACCCGCCGGCAGGAAAGCCTGCCGCCTTGCGAAACATCGGCACCAGCGTCATGACCAGGCCGATCAGCGGTGTATACGCTCCGATGGCCTCCGACAGGCCGGCTGCAAGGAGTGGATCCTTGAATCTCTTGGCGTAGTCACCCATCGTTGTCTTGCTCAGATCGTTCAATGCCTTGAGGTGTCGGCGCAACCGGAATGCAAGCTTGAGCCCATCGAGCGCCGACATCAGCTCTCGCGGCTTGCCGACGGGCATGCTGAAGGTGGCGAACTGCCGAATCCATTTGCACAGCTGCTCGATCGGCTCGCTATCAGTTGGCGACAGCGCTTTCATGTGGGCTTCAAGCCGATCGGGATCGGCGTAGAGTGAAAAGGTCCGTCCGTCGGTCGCAACGGTGCGCCAGAAGACGTCGTGGTCGTACATCGTCTTGCCTTGGACCGCACCCAACTCCTCCCAGAGGGAGAACATCGAATCGCCGGGCGCCGACCCAGTGAGCCAGTGGATGCATCCGTCGAAGGTGTATCCCTGGCGGGTCCACGCGGTGCACAGGCCGCCAGGGAGATTGTGCGACTCAAAGACTTGGGTCTTGTACCCGTTCATCTGACCATAGCATCCTGCGGCAAGGCCGGCCACTCCGGCTCCAATGATGGCGATTGTCTTCTCACTCATGGCTCACTCCTCTGCTGCGCGATCTCCGACGTCTCGCCGCCGCATCCGCTACGATGCTAGCGGCTTTGACTTCGGAAACGAAGTTTGTTCCCCGATTGCGCGTGTTCCCTCTCTGCTGCGAAAACTAGGACGCCGCGATGTCGCGAGATGACGCCTCCCTTCGAGACAACACCTGCTCGATCAGTGCCACCGTTCCTACGACTGCCAGGGTGACGATGCCGAAAACCAGGTACAGACCCCGTCCGCCAATGGACTCCAACAGCGGCCCGCCAACGAATCCGCCAGCAGCGGCGCCGATGCCGTACACCATCGCGCTCAGCAGACCCTGTGCCGTGGTGCGCAGGCCTTCGGGCGCGTGCTCGTTGGCGTAGGCGACCGCAGCCACCCACAGGATGGGCAGCGTCAGACCGTTGATCAGTTGAATGACCATCACCGGCCCCGGCGACCTGGAGGCAGCGAACAGCAGCAGGCGAATGCCTGTGATGACGGCCGCGGCCATGAACACCGTGTGCGCGCTGTAGCGCTTGATGACGCGATGCGCGAAGTACAGCACGGGGATCTCGGCGATGGTGCCGATGGTCAGCGCGAGTCCCATCATCGACTCTCTTGCTCCCAACTCCTTCATATAGGGGAACAGGTAGTTGAAGCTGGCCATCGTCCATCCGCCGGTGAACGCGACAGCGAGGAACAACAGCCAGCGAGGATTGGCCAGCAGTGTGCGAAAGCCCTGACCTCGCACACGCGAACGGGACGCGTCCCTGTTCCCGTGCACGAGCCTCCGACTGACGACGAACGACAGCGCGAACAGGACGGCGCAGCCCCAGAACGCGGCACGGAGACCATAATGCAGCACGAGAACCCCCGCACCGGACGCAGCCAGACCGTAGCCCACTGTTCCGCCCAGCCGGATGCGGCCGTACATTTCCTTGCGTTCGCCCAACATTGCCATCGTCGCGCTGTCGGCAAGTGGCGTGACCGGCGAGAGAAAGACGTTGAGCGCAAGGCTGAGCATCAGCACGGCCAGGAAGGTGTGCATGAGCGGGAATAGGGACAACACCACGACGCCCGCCAACAACGCCACGCTCATCAAGGTTTTGTGCCATCCGGTGTGGTCGGCCAGCCGTGTCCACAGCGGGGAGAACAAGATGGTGACCAGCGGCGCGATCCCCGCGAGCAGCCCGATCTGACCACCGGAGAACCCCAGATTCTGGTAGAACAGCACGATGAATGGCCCCACCGTGGCGAGTCCGGCAAATTGGAAAAAATAGAAGCCGAACGGCCAACCCAGCTGCTTGGTTGTCCTGCGCTTCGACATTGTAGGCACGATTTCCATCAGCTCCGCCCTATCCCATCACAACATCGACCCGGTTCTGATCGATCAGGTCTCGTACTGGAACGAGGTTGTCCGGCAGCGGCCGCCCGTTAAGCGCAATCGTCTGGATACCGTGGCTGACGTGGTCAGGGTTGACCACACGGATGTCGATCGTCTTGCCGCGGAAGCGTCGCGTTGCCGTAAACCCTTCCCAAGCGCATGGTATGCAGGGATCGATGCGCAGGCCGTCGACTTCAGGGCGCAATCCAAGGATGTACTGCGTGGCGCTGAAATAGGCCCAGGGCGCAGCCCCGGTCAACCAAGCCGTGCGCGTGTTTCCGGCACGCGGTGAGAAGGTCGAATACGTCGTTTGCCCCTGAACATAGGGTTCCATCTGCCGAATTTCGGCGCGATCGTTATAGGCTGCGGGCATCGCCGCTCGGAAGTACTCGTAGGCGCGGTCGCCGTTGCCACACAGACATTCGGCGATGACGCCCCACCCTTGGGTGTGATTGAAGATGCCCGCGTTTTCCTTGATGCCAGGGTTGAATACGACCGCTCGCATCACCTCGGGCGATGCCTTGATGAATGGCGGTGCAGCCAGCATGAGGCCGTAGGGCGTCGCCAACTCGCGCGCCACGGTCTCCAGACACACATGTGTCTGCTCCTTCGAGGCAGCGCCACTGATTACCGACCACACTTGGGTGTTGAGATACAAGCTCCCCTCTTCAGCGTCCGTGGTACCGTAGACTGTCCCGTCTTCACCGATCGCCCAGATGAAGCGGTCGCCGTCCCAGGCAACGGCTTGAATGGCCTCATCCAGATGGGTCCGCTGCGCAAGCGCCCAAGCGGCCTCATCAGGCACGTTGAGGAGGTTGGCAATCTCAGCATAGGTGCTCAATCCCAATCGTAATTGGAAGGCGACAAACAGGCTCTCGCCGCGATATCCCAAACGCAGGCAGTCATTCCAGTCCGCTGACAGGCCGCACGGTAGGCCATGAGCGCCCGTGCGCTTGAGGTTGAATTCCAGCGCGCGGCGCAGATGCCCCAAGACGGTGGCCTCACCGTGATCGGCATAGGGAAGGATGCGGTTGTAGAAGTCGACATCGCCGGTTTCGCAAACATAGGCGGGAATGGCATTGAAGAACCACAGACAGTCGTCTGAGCGATAGGCTTCGGGCTCAGGCGCGGCTTCATGGCCCGGGCGATGCTCAAACGGCTTGACGACGGGTATGGCGCCACCGTTGGCGACTTGAGCGGTCAGCATGAGCGCCAGACGCTTGCGCGCTTCTTCGGGAATGGCGGCAACCACGCCGAGCACGTCTTGAACGGAATCGCGGAAACCTAGGCCGTCGCGCTCGCCGTTGTAGACGAGACTGGCGGCACGCGACCAGGCGTAGGTGATCAAGCAGTTGTACAGTCCCCAGACATTGAGCGTGTGGTTCAGATCCTCATCTGGCGTGTTCACGACGAGGCTTTCGAGCTTGCCATGCCAGCTTGCTTTGAGCTTTGCCAATTCCTCGGCAGCACGGTCGAGCGATCCGAATGTCGCCACGGTCTTCTTCCCAATTGTGCGTGCGTCGCCGATGCCGAGCATCACCAGGATCTCGCGACTCTCTCCCGGCTGCAGTACCAGATCGGTTTGCAGACTGCCGCAAGCGTTGTCGCCGTAAGCATTGCTTTGCGTGCAGTGTCCGCGTTCGACGACAAGTGGATTGTGGTATCCGCGATACGGCCCAAGGAATGCTTCGCGACTGGTGTCATAGCCGACGGGATCTGCACCGACCAGTGCCATCCATGCATGATGGGCCACGTCATCGACAATCTCTTCATCGCTTTGTTGTGCCAGATTGTCCTGAATGGCAATGCGCAACAAGCCGTCGTCCGTGCGGCTGCCGCGAACGATGAACAGCGAGTATTGCAGGTTCACGCGATCCTGGAACGTGTTCCACTGGTTGGTGAATTCGCAGAACGAGAACAGCGACAGCGTTCGTGCACGATCGCACCGATTCGTGATCTTCAGTCGCCAATACTCGAAGCGCTGTCCCATGGGAACGAAATAGGTCACTTCGGTTGCGATGCCAGCATAGGCCGATTCGATGATGGTGTATGCCGTGCCGTGCCTACATACGGATTGGTACTCCTCAAGCGGTTTGCCCACCGGCTGCCAGGAGGCCGACCAATAGTCACCCTTCTCTGCATCGCGCAGATAGAAATAGCGGCCCGGTTGATCCATCGGCACGCTGTTGAATCGAAGCCGCAGGAATCTGCCGCGAGCGCCTGAGCGATAGAAACCATAGCCGCCCGCGTTGTTGGTGATAATGGCACCGTATTCGGTCGATCCCAAGTAATTGCTCCACGACGCCGGCGTATCGGGGCGCGTGATGACATACTCCTTGGCTGCATCATCAAAATGGCCGTATCGCATTAGACACGCTCTCGCGATGAGTCCAGCCGGTTTAGCATCTCAAGACACATGCGGCTGTGGTGATAGGGACACTCCCAAGGACCTGACTTGTGCCGTAGTGGGTCAGGTGTGCCGTCTAGGTCGAGGCGCTTGAACCAGTCCCCATGAGTGCGATCGACGAACTGCTCTTGCACATATTTCCAGCAACGGAAGGCGGCCTGCGCAAAGGATGGATCCCCTGTCAATTCGAAGGCGTTGTGGAAGCCGACGACGGCTTCTGCTTGCGGCCACCAATCCTTTCCTTCATCCAGCATGCCTTGCGGTGTGGCCTCGCTGAACAGGCTGCCGTCATGATCCAGGCCATCTCGCAAAACGGCACGCGCCAACAGGACGGCCAGCTGCTTCGCTTGTCCGACTTGTTTGGCATCCCCGTTTGCCTCAGCCGCTTCTTGCAGGAGCCAGCTTGCTTCGATGTCGTGTCCGAAAGAAACATGTTTGGAGAGCGACTGCCAGCGTTCGTCGAAGAAGAGCAACATGTGGCCGGAAGAACGATCGATGATGTGATCTGCGAACATGCGAATGATGGCATCCAGCTGCATCCGCAGTCGGGCGTCATCCCAAATCCGCAGCAGGCTCGTGTAGGCCTCTAGTAGATGCAGCATGGTGTTCATGGATTTCTTGGAATCTAGATCTCGATCGCTCAGCCGCGCATCCTCTAGCGGCTTCCAGTCCCGAGTGCTTCCTTCGAAGTAACCGCCATGATTCGGATCGAAGGCGTGACGTTCGAGAAGCTCAAACAGCTGCTGCGCAAGATCCAAACTCTCGGCGTCACCTGTTGCACGGTAGAACGCGCTCAGGCCGTAGATTCCAAACGCTTGCGCATAATGATGCTTGCGATCCGAGACCGCAGCGCCGTGTCGGTCCACGAGCCAGTAGAGGCCGCCATGCTGAGCATCCCAGAACGTGTGCTTCAGGTCTTCGAATTGCCGTTTGGCCATCGTCAAGTACGCAGGATCCCTCAGTTGCCCGTAGGCGGCTGAGAACGTCCAGAGCACGCGAGCTGACAGGATGGCTGATCTTGGAACCTTATTGTCGATCTGAAGGTCATTGGCGACAGAGCCATGCAGACCTCCGTTGCTCTTGTCAATGGCGTGGGTCATCCAAAACGGAAGGATGTTCTGTGTCAGTTCATCCCTGAACTGTTCTCTCAATTTCGGCGTATTCGTTGTTTGATCCATTCCGGAGTTGTTCCTTTTCCTTGGTTTCGTCATTCCTTTATATTCCGGTCAGCTCAGGCACGAGCGTTGCCCGCACGTTGGAGCGGATTCGTTCATCGACTTCAATACCTATTGCACGCAACGACTGGAAGATCGCTCCCACGACAGGCGGAAACTCAGGTTGTATGATTCTGACCCCGGCAACTACTTCACGAACAACCGTGTCGATGGTGTCGATGAGCAGTGCTGGAGCGCTTCTGAGTAGTGAGCCGCTCAGGACAAGCTCGACATCCAACGATTCCATCGCCAATCGTTGGATGATGGCCAATGCCGTCGTGCCGACCTCCGCACCTATACGGAGAATCAGATCGATGGCTACTCGATCCCCTTCCGCGGCTGCAGCGAACAACAACGGCGGCAGCTTGTCTCGAACCACGTCCCAATCGATGGCTTCTGCACGCAGCTGTTGAGGAATATGTTCGAGCGACTTGATGTCCAAGGCGTGCGGAACCTGGACAGACAAGACGCTTGGCTCTCCTCGGCCGTCGTAGCTGCGATGTGCCAGTCGCAAGACCTCAAGTCCGATGTCTCCGCCGCCTCCCCAATCTCCGGTTGCGGGGCCCAAGGACGGGAATTGAAGCTCGCGTCCATCAGGCGCGATGCCTCCCGAGCTGAATCCGGCACCGCAGATGACGGCGACACCCCACCCACGAGAGAATCCTGCGCCCATCGCAGCCGCGATATCATTCTTGATGACATTCGTTCCGGCTGCGGCAATCCGGGCTGCAATGGCCGACAATTGAGTAAAATCGGTATCCACATCGGCTCCGGCAAGACACCAGAAACCGCAGTCAATGGGAGCGGATACGCCGGATCGGGCGAGGGCATCCTGTGCCACGCGTTCAAGCACACGTTCGGTTCCCGCGAATCCAATCGTCTCGTGATTGCTTCCATCTGCCTGTGCGAATCCAACCACGTGTCCGTTCTCATCGCAGATGAGGGCATGGGTCTTGGAATTCCCGCCGTCAACACCGAGAACCCACTTCATGGCCATCGCCTCCCTGTTGAACGCATCATGTTCGGGTGAATTGCGGCAACCATTCTGCGTTCACCTCCTTGATTTCTGCCCACAACTTCTGGGCTACGTCAAAGGATGGAACAAGTGGGTGCGCTGTCAGTGCCAGGATGGCAGCGGTTTCGTCGCCGGAAACGCCAGCCTGAATGGTTAACTCCTCATAGGCCTTGACTGACTGCACAAGACCACGGATCGAAACGGGCAGCGGCTGGCACGCACGTGGCGTCGCGCCGTTCTTGTTGATTGTGCAGGCGATCTCAATCACGGCGTTATTAGGAAGACTCGGGAAGGTTCCGTGGTTGGGACAATTCACGACGTAAGGATCGCCAGCATCCATTTCTAGCGATCGAATCAGGGAGAGGGCTGCAGCCGAATAATGGGCGCCGCCACGCTGGCTCAGCGTCTCGGGCTTGTGAGACAGTGTTGGATCTTCGTACGCGCGCAGAAGATCTTGCTCAAGCGTTCGCACCACCTCTCCACGAGTCTGACTTGCCGTCTTCTGCTCGTGTAGAACCCGATCGGTGTTGTAATAGTAGTCGAGATAGTAGCTGGGCAGCATCCGCAGGGCCCGCAGGAGTTGCGGCGTAAACATGGGCATGAGGTTCTCAGAAATCACACGCTCGATAACCTGGTCTGTGATGTCCTGCCCATCAAGATAAACACCGCGAGCCCAGCATAAATGATTGAGTCCAATGAAATCGAGCCAGATCTTCTCTGGCAAGACATCCAGTAGGCGCGCGATCGAGCGAAGCATCCCAAGCGGAGAGTTGCACAGACCGATGGCACGAATGTTGGTGTGGTCGCAGATGGCTTGAGTGATCAGGCCCGACGGATTTGTAAAATTGATGAGTCGAGCCTTGGGAGCCAGTTGCTCCATCTCAGCGACAATGTCCAACATCACAGGAATCGTTCGGAGCGCTTTCGCAAAGCCGCCAGGGCCGGTCGTCTCTTGGCCGATGACATCGTACTTGAGCGGTATCTTCTCGTCGCGAATGCGTGCCTCGACACCGCCGACTCGTATTTGCGTGATAATGTAATCGGCATCACACAGCGCCTGTTGGCGATCCGTGGTGAGAACGAGCGTGACGTGGGAGTCGGACGCATCCAGCATCCGTTGGGCAAGGCCACCCACGACGTTGAGTCGGGATGAATCGATGTCCATGAGCACGAGTGTGTTTATCAACAAATCGTGCGCGTTGGCAATGACGCCCTCAACCAACTCAGGCGTATAGGTGCTTCCGCCACCGATGACGCAGATTCTTAGACCGTCCACTTGGATCCTTCCCTTGGTATCTTTCTTCATTATCCGCCTCTAGCTGATGGGTACAAGAACAAGATCCTGTTTCATCCGCATGCGGACCTCGCGCATGACGCATCGCAACGCTTCATGTCCTTGAGTGAGCTGGCGGGGCATGCTCGATCGTCTCTCAGACCAACTTTCGGATGGGCTTGGCTGGGTTCCCGACTGCGAGCGTGTCGTCGGGGATATCCTTGATGACCACGGATCCCGCACCGATGACGCACCGATCGCCGATCGTTACACCTGGACAGATCACAACATGGCCACCGATCCAGCAATCTGCGCCGATGGAGACAGGCTTTGCACATTCCAAGCCCCGACGCCGTGCGGCTGCGGATAGCGGATGGGATGCAGCGTAAATCTGCACATTGGGGCCCAACTGTGTGTGCGCGCCAATGTCGATTCGTGCACAGTCGAGAATGACGCAATTGAAGTTCAGGAAGACGCCCTCTCCGAGATAGATATTGCTGCCATAGTCGCAGTAGAACGGAGGCTGAATCCACGCCGGCGTTTTGGCGTGTGGCAGTAATTCGGCCACGATGTCTGAATAGTCCGCTGGGGTTCCTCCGGGGGATGCGACATTCAACTCGTGTAGCAGTTCGCGAGCTCTCCGTCGCTCACCGCTCAACGTCTCATCCGAGGCAATGTAGTCCTCTCCTCTCAGCATCTTCGCTTTCTCGCTTGGCATTCAAGCTCCCTTTGCTACGCTTCTTCATTTTGATGGAGCCATGCGCGTTCCAGCGCCCATCTGCGCTGCGGAATGGCGCTAATGACCCGGCTTGGCCCATCCGATACTCATGACTGCTCAAAATCCTGTTCGCGAGGAAGCGAATCACACGGGTCCCGCGAAACGAACTCGCCTCGCCATAACAGACACAGCTAAAAACCCATTCGACTGCTGCCGCGTCTTGCGCTTCGTCGACAAGGATGCGAACCACATCCCATTGACTGACCGTACCGTTCACCGGTGCCTCGTGCCACGCTTCAAACTAGAGGCGGACTTGATCGATTCCCGTGTACGTGGTCCCGTCGCATTCAATGACCGTGACATCGGTACAGAGTACAGAGAGCAAGCGCTCACGGTCGTGCTGAATCCACGCCGTCATGTAGCTGCGAATCAGGTCAACGGCTTGGTCTCGCGTCATCAGGCTAGCACCTTGCATCTCGTGTTTGACAGCAATCGCGGGCTGGGCGCGACCTCTCTACCTTCGTCTTGCGTGAGCTGGCGATCTGTTTCGCCTGTTCATCGTGGCTCTCAACGACAAGAAGTTGTCGCCTATTCCGCTGAGCATTCACGCGGGAATCACGGCTCCTCTCAATCTCCTTCTCCCATCTCAGTACGTAAAAAAACGCTAGGTTCATCGCTTTCCTTTGCTAGTTTTGCACGAACTGCAACCGGTTGCAACCCTTGGCATCAAAGAAAATCACGCCGAGTCACGTACAACCAATGCCACAGGTACTGTCATGTTGGTGACCAATCCCGTCTTCAAGTATTCGACCAGGTTCTGTGCCAGCAATCGCCCGACTTCTGGAATATTCTGGCGTACTGTCGTGAGTGGCGGATGGGTATGTGCGGCAATCGACAAATCGTCGTAGCCAATCACGGCAATGTCCTCGGGCACGCGCTTGCCTGCCTTTCGGATGACGTCCATGGCAGCGACGGCCATGACATCACTGTTGGCAAATACGCCGTCGATATCAGGATGGACCGAGAGCAGCTTGTCCATCAGTGCGGCGCCTGCTGTGTCCGAGTAGTCGCCATACTCGACGAGTTGAGGATCGACGCCGTATCCACAGCTCTCTAGTGCCGCTTGATAGCCCGCGTAGCGACGCTCTACTTCAGGCTCACCACGGCTTCCGCCAATGAACGCGATGTGCTTTCGACCGATTCCAATGAGGTGGTCGGTCGCCAATTGTCCACCCGTTCGATCGTCTCCAATGATCGAGCAGAAGCTCTGACCTTGCAGCGGGAATCCCCACACAATGAACGGGGCTTCCATCTGCAGGAGCGCTTTGAGATGCGTTTGCTTGCGTGTCGATGTCTGTAGAATGAACCCGTCGACGCGTCCTGTATCGATGTATTTGCGTGCCCAGGTTGTGTCCTTGGGATCCACATGCAGGATGAGCGTGTCGTATCCATTCTCATAAAGGCCCTGTGTAACGCCACCGAGAAGCTCAAGTCCGAACAAGTCAACCCACGAGAAGCACTTGTGATAAGCATGGGTGACGAACGCGATGGTTCGACTCTGCTGCATGCTCAACTGCCTGGCTGGAACGCTGATTTGAAATCGATGCTTTCGCGCAATGGAGCGAATGTGCTCCTTGGTCTCTTCAGCGACAAGCGAACTGTCATTCAACGCTCTAGATACTGTCGATTTGGAGACACCGGCCAAGCGGGCGATGTCAGAGATCGAGCGTACTTGTTCGCCAGACATGAGAATCTCCTCAGCAAGTTGATTTACTGCAACCGGTTGCAGCATACTAGTCGTTGACTGTCTTGTCAAGACAAGGGCATGCGGTTGGGATGATCGCACAGCATGATGAATAAGGAGATGAGATGGCTGCACGTCAGCAGATCGTGAGACTGGGAATCATCGGATGTGGCATCGCTGCCAACGAGCTTCACTGGCCAGCGTTGTCTCAATTGCGGGATCGATTTGATGTGGCCATGGTCTGCAACCGTACACGTGAGAAGGCCGTGTCTTTCGCCACGCGAATCGGCGACGCTTACGGAAAGAACGTGCCCTACGTTCTCGATTACCTCGAGCTGCTGGCGACCCCCAACATTGATGCCGTATCGATCATGCTTCCTGTCGAGCGCAATCTCGAGGTATGCGCCGCTGCGGCTGCAGCAGGCAAGCACATGATGCTGGAGAAGCCGATTGCCAAGGATATGGCTGAGGCACGGGAAGTCCTTGGCTTGGAGGCGAAGCATCCGGGACTTGTGATGATGGTTGCGGAGAACTTCCGCTATCGGCAGGTATTCGCTGAATTGGCGGATTCCTTGCGCAAAGATGCCATTGGCACGCCGTATTTCGTGGAATGGAAATCGTGGCAGCTGATCGATCCGGCTTCGAACCCCTATGCACAGACGCCGTGGCGAATCAACCATCGCTACGAGGGTGGATTCGTTACCGATGCGGGCGTTCACTATGTGGCTGCGCTTCGAGACATGCTTGGAGATCTGTCCACAGTTGGCGCCTGCAGCGCGTGCGTCAATCCCGCAATCGGTCGAATGGACAGCCTCGCGTGGCTCTTCCGCACCACGGGGAAGGATGCCATCCCCCCGCTATCAGGCATTCTCACTATCGGGTTCAGTGTTCACGGCTCTGCAAGCAGCTCTTTGACAATCCTGGGATCGAGAGGAAGCGCTGTCGTTGAAAACGCGACGCTTCGGATCTACGCAGATGACGCAGACAATCCCGTGTCTGTGGCTGACTATCCAGATGGCGGAGGCTATGTCGAGGAGTACGTCGATTTTCATCAAGCGATCACCACAGGGCAGAAGCCAACAAGCACACTGGATGAAGCGAGCAAGGATCTCGATGCAATTCTGCATGCTATTGAGATGGGGCAGCACTCGAACCCTACTCTGCGGTAGTCGATGCAAAGCTCGATGAATCGAGAGCCTGGAACGCTGTGGGTACCGACCAAGCGATGAGATGAGGACACGCCATGCGCAACGACATATTCAAGGCATACGACATACGAGGGAAATATCCTGCGGACGTCAATGAGGAAGCAGCCGGAGCGATTGGATTTGGCCTGGCCCGCTACCTGGATGAGCACGAACACGGCCCCGTTGTTGTTGGGTATGACAGTCGCCTTGGTTCTACAAGTCTTGCAGAACGTGCGATTGTTGGCCTGCAACAGGGCGGGCGTGACGTGGTCGAGATCGGGCTCGTGACCTCCCCCATGTTCTACTTCTCTGTGAATCGACTGGCAGCGGCGGGGGGGCTGATGGTTACTGCCTCACACAATCCTGCCAGCTACAACGGCTTCAAGCTGGTTCGCGAAGAAGCCATTCCGATGGCCATGGGGACAGGGCTTGAGATCATTCAGCGAGAAGCCGAGGCGGCGCCTGCGATCGAAAACGGCACCTCGCGCGCACGGCAGGCGCCGATGGCGAAGGCATATGCGCAATACTTCCTGGATCGATTTGTCGGTCCGTTCACTCGGCGCATGGTGGTGGATGCAGGAAATGGAGTGGCTGGCACGATTCTTCCTGACGTCCTTGACCCGTTGGGTATCCCGTACACGGGACTGCTTTTCGAGCCGGATGGACGCTTCCCAAATCATGAAGCGAATCCCCTGGTGGACGAAAACCTAACCAGTCTGCGGCATGAGATGCGCGCCAGTCCGGGGGCGATTGGCGTTGCCTTCGACGGAGACGGTGATCGAGTGGCCTTCCTCGATGAGGAGGGTGTGCGGATTCGCGGAGATCTGATCACGGCGCTCATCGCTGAAGCGTTGCTTGCGAGGGAAGGTTCCGGAATCGTGCTTTACGACCTTCGATCGAGCCATGCGGTCCCAGAAGCCATTGCTACTCACGGCGGAGAGCCGGTTCGAATACGCGTCGGTCATGCATTCATCAAACAAGCGATGCGGGAGAAGCGGGCGCTGTGTGGCGGTGAGCTTTCCTATCACTACTATTTCCGCGACTTCTTCTATTGCGAAAGTGGGATTTTGGCCATGCTTCTCGTTCTTGAAATCCTTGAAGAACGAAATCTGACATTGAAGGCAGCGATCGCGCCGCTTCGCACCTATGCTCATTCCGATGAGGTCAATTTTCAGGTAACTGACCCCAAATCGACCATCGAGCGCATCGCCACGATATTTGATGACGCAACCCAGGATCGGCTGGATGGGCTGACTGTCACGTATCCTGATTGGTGGTTCAATCTTCG